>DATHEH010000387.1:0-2866 GCA_035318685.1 Ferruginibacter sp. | reverse complement strand
CCAAAATATAATCCGCAAACAATATCATTATACAACTCACCACAACACTCTTTGTACTGCTTCGTCCTATCTCCAGTGATCCACCTTTTATATAATAGCCATAATAAGCCGGAACGCTGCTAATGATAAATGCGAACGTATAAGCCTTTGCCATTGCAAACTTGACATTATACGGCACAAAATTCTCCAGCAGGCCTTTGTCATAGGTGTCGGCAGATAAAATTCCTGAAGCCACACCGGCCATTCTTCCACCCCAGATACCAAGTGCCATGGATAAGATCACCAGCATTGGAATGGTAACTAAAGAAGCGGCAACCTTGGGCATTACCAGATAAGCCTTGGTATTGATGCCCATTATTTCCAGTGCATCGATCTGTTCTGATACCCTCATGTTGCCCAATTCACTGGCAACCTTGCTGCCTACCACACCGGCCAGTACGATACAAACTACCGTGGGAGCAAATTCCAATATCACCGTATCCCGTACAATTTGTGCAATGGTTGATTTTGATATGAGCGGGCTTACGATCTGGTAGGAAGTTTGAACAGCGCTAACCGCACCCATAAAAATAGAAATGATAGCAACAATACCCAGGGAACCAAGCCCGATCTCCACGCATTGGTGCATGAACTCTTTCCAGTACATACGCATATTCTCCGGCCTGGTGAACATGCCCCTGAGCATATTAATATAACGGCCAAGATGGGTGAAAAAATTCATGTAAGCTGGTTTGTCAGATGTACGAATTTAAGACTATTTGATTGGTTGTGCCGGGTATAGGGATAGTACAACCAACATAAAAAATACTATACGTCATGGGTTATGTTCTTTCTGTGTTTCCACCACCTGCTTTTCTCTACCTCTTCCTGTGTATTGCCTTTGCATTTTGTTTGCGCATCTACCACAGCAATGAGAACCATATTAAAGATGGAACGTATTGAACTACCCAACTGCAATACGTGTACCGGTTTTTTTAGTCCCAATAAAATAGGACCGATAGAATCCGTACCGGCAACTTCCTGCAACAGGTTATAAGCAATATTGCCAGCAGCCAGGTTGGGGAAGATGAGCGTATTCACTTCCCCGTTCAGCAATTCGGTAAAAGGATAATTTTCTTTTAGTATTTCTTTATTGAAAGCAAGTATTCCCTGTACCTCGCCATCGCAGGTAAGTGTGGGGTCTTTCATCTTTACAATTTCTCTTGCTTTCCTTACCAGCGCTGCTTCCGGTGAATCGCTGCTGCCAAAATTAGAATAAGAAAGCATGGCGATCCGGGGTTTGATATTGAACTGCTTTACCTCTTTTGCGACAAGCAATGTTATCTCTGCCAGTTCTTCGGCAGTGGGGTTGAAGTTTACCGTTGTATCTGCAAGGAAAAGAGGGCCCCGCTTGGTAAACATGATATACATGCCTGCGATCTTTTTTACGCCATCTTCCGTACCAATGATCTGCAGGGCAGGCCGGATGGTATCGGGGTAATTTCTACTCAACCCGCTGATCATACAATCGGCTTCACCATTTTCTATCAGCATGCAACCAAAATGATTGCGGTCCTTCATGGCTTTATTGGCCTCGTATTTATTTACACCTTTACGACGCCGTTTACTAAAGAAGATCTCTCCAAACTGCTTTCTTAATTCCTCATGCTTGTCATCTTTAGGATTAATGATGGGCATTCCTTCCAGGTCTACACCATTCTCCGCGGCGATCTTTAAGATCCTTTCTTCTTTACCCAGCAGGATGGGATAACCAACATTTTCTTCCAATACCAGCTGTGCTACTTTTAATATTTTTAAATTCTCTGCATCTGCAAATACCACACGCTTTGGATCCTTCCTGGCCTTGGTGCCAATAACACGGCTTAACTGGTTGTCAAGTCCCAAGCGGTTATTGAGTTCTGCAGTATATGCTTCCCAATCCATAATAGGATGTTTTGCCACACCACTTTCCATTGCGGCCCTTGCAACAGCCGGCGCCACCGTTGATAACAAACGTGGGTCCAGTGGCTTTGGAATAATATAGTTCGGCCCAAAAGAAATATTCTTTTCATTATAAGCAAGGTTCACCATGTCGGGTACTGCGGCTTTTGCCAGTTCGGCCAGCGCCTTTACAGCAGCAAGTTTCATGGCTTCATTGATGGTGGTGGCCCGAACGTCCAATGCGCCGCGGAAAATATAAGGGAAGCCCAAAACATTATTCACCTGGTTTGGATAATCACTGCGGCCGGTTGCCATGATGATGTCTTTGCGTGCTGCCACCGCAATGTCATAGTTGATCTCGGAATCGGGATTGGCCATTGCAAAAACTATCGGGTGTTTGGCCATGCTCTTCACCATGTCTGCAGTTACTACATTCGCTACACTCAGGCCAATAAACACATCTGCATCCTTCAATGCTTTTGCAAGGTCATAGGATGCATATTTTTCGTCAACACAAAATTTTTGTTTTAACTCTTCTACGTCCGGCCGCCCTTTGTACAAAATCCCTTTGCGGTCAAATACCATGAAGTTGCTGTGCTTTGCGCCGAGTGATTCATACAGCTGTATACAGGCCATGGCTGCAGCACCTGCGCCATTAACAACGAATTTTACTTTTTCAATTTTCTTTTTTTGAAGTATCAGTGCATTGAGCAATGCGGCAGCGCTGATAATAGCTGTTCCGTGCTGGTCATCATGCATGATCGGGATCTTGCAGCGCTTCTTTAATTCCTGTTCAATGTAAAAGCATTCGGGTGCTTTGATGTCTTCTAAATTAATGCCGCCGAATGTGGGCTCAAGCGATTGAACGATCTGCACAAATTTTTCCGGGTCAGTTTCATTTATCTCGATATCGAATACATCGATGTCTGCAAAGATCTTGAACAGA
>DATHEH010000386.1:0-3845 GCA_035318685.1 Ferruginibacter sp. | reverse complement strand
CGAATTCGATTTATATTTTCCAGGGAGATATATATGTAACGGGTTACGAAAAGGTAAACAATATAACCATATCAAGAACCTGGAAGAACGGCAATATTCTTTACTCAACAAGCGGGGCCGTTAATTCGATGGCATATTCCGTATTTGTAAAGTAGCTGTTTACTTTAACCACAAAGACATGAAGATGGGCACAAAGCACTCAGAGAATTCTTCGTGTTCTCCGTGTAAGATCTCTGTGTCTCGGTGGTAAAGCCTCCGATTAATAAAATTTACCTGCGGATGATAAGATCGAAAAATTAGTAAAGTCTCTTTTCGGGATAATTATGGAATCTTTTGCCGTAAAATCCATGGCGTTCAGGATTATCAGCTTTGACTCGTCATTCGCATTGTCAAATTGCCTTGCCCCATACACCGTATGTCCCATAGCAATAAATTTGTAGAATCCTCCAGCTGATGCTCCGTATCTCTTTCTCCACTTCAGCGAGCCATCAAGTAAACTGGTACAAAATACCGAGTCCGAAATGACATTATAAAATGCATCATTATAGATATAAGCCGATCCGTTGTTCATGGTATAATTGATCGGGTTCGATTGTAGAATAATATTGCCGGTCTGTAAACTCATAACAGTAACCCGCCCGGAACCTGCATCATTAAATACCAGGTCATTTTTATACAGGTGTACGTTGAATGTACCAAGCGTTTTAGACCAATGTATGGCACCCGTGTTCTTATTCAAGAGGTGTACCAGGCTGTTTGAAGAAAAAACGATCAAAGAATCATTCCTCACTATCATATCGGGTGGTGCAGCCGTAAAAAAGCCATTGACCAATAGTTGTTGCCAGATCAAGTTCTTCGTAACAACATCATAAGCGCTAAGCTTCATGTTGGTGCCGGTGCCATTAGTAGTTAAATTAAATATCTTTCCGTCGTTCAATACAGGTGTACCCACCGGTTGGTCCGTAACTACTTTATCCCATATCACGTTTCCGGTGTTTTTATTGATCAACAATATGGCATTAGTAGATGATGGTGCTATTGAGCTACCAGCGGTAACCAGGGTATCGTTCTTTAATTTGGGATTTATTAAAAAGCTGGCATTGGTATATGTCCAGTTCCCTCCACCATTTGCAGCATTTAATGAAAGCATGGAATTAAAAGATGCGATATACAATTTACCATTCTCATATGCCGGTGTGTTCCAAAAACCGACGGACTGGTAATTTGTTATCTCCCATATTTTATTTTTAGCGACGTTGTAAGTAATAAATGACCGGCCCGTGGTATTACTTGCAGCGGTAATAAAAAAAAGATTGGCAGAATCTCCCGGTGCAAGCGGCGGCGTATTTGTCTGGAACATGATCTGATTGCCATAACCTATTCCCTGTGTATTCTTTGCGTATGCCCTCAGGTAATAGGTTGTGTTTGCTGTAAGATTAACCAGGCTACTGGTGAATATTCCAGTTCCGGTTCCATCAGTGGTACGGTTCCCCGTGATAACAGGATTTGATGTAATACCCCAGCAAACGCCCCGTTCTGTTACCGGCGAACCTCCGTCAGCGGATACATTGCCACCACTAATTGCACCTGTTGTGGTAATTGAACCTATCGCTGAAGTTGTGATCGTTGGTAAAGTTCCGGGAGGAGGGGGAGGAGGAGGCGTAGTAGTAACAATATCCTTTTTACAATTTGAAAAGAGTACAGATAAAACAATAAAAACTAAAATATTCCGCATTTTGTTAGTTTTAGTTTACAATAAAGTAACGTACACAGGTATTAACTGGCTCTTTCAAAGCGGCCAAGGCAGCTGATGCAATATAATATTTAATGAGTCGAATTGCAAAACACAAAAGATTCTTTGTGTGCTCCGTGTAAGATCTCTGTGTCTCCGTGGTAAAACCTCCCCTTCGATCACCAAACCGATCAAAACAATTTCTCCTGCGGCGGAATGATATTCAGTTCCCTGATATAAACCGTGGTTTGCCCGCGGTGATGTGTCTGGTGTTCAAAAGCTTTTTGCATCAATGCATATTTGCTTGTCTTAAAACCGAATATTTCTTTTTGTTCTTTCCACCTGGCGGGATCACTTTTCTTTACAGCTTCCATAGCATAGTCATAGCTGGCATTTACAAAGTACATCACCGAGTCTTTGGTTTGGGCGGTGGCCCTTTTTTCAAGTCCAAAACTTACCCAGGATGATGGTTGCTGATCGCTTCCCTGCGCCATCAGGAATACATTGGCGGTGGCAAGGTGCAACAACTGTTGGGCAAAGCTGCGTAAACTGTCTACTGCCTTAAAAGAATACTTATCTGCCGGCATGGTATTCATGTATTCCAAAGTGTAAGCCTTAGCCCTTTGCCAGTCAGCCGTCATCAGGGCTTTCAGGTCATCATTGCTCATTACCTGGGCTTTACCGGCGTTTGAAAATACAGGTCCAGCCAGCAGGAAACATAAGCTGAATTTTAAAAAACTCTTTCTCATAATTAATAATTTTATCATAAGGTACAAAAAAACTGATAAAGGGCAGAAAGACAGATCAAAGGATCACAGAGAATTTATGTGCTCTGTGAAATAATCTGTGTTCTCTGAGGTTAGCTCTCCATTTTTTTAACCACAAACCACACAAAGTATTCCCTGTACCCTTCGTGTAATGTCTTAGTGTCTCCCTGGTAAATTCTCCGCTTCGATCCATCATCAAATCATCAAATTGGCTTATCGTCGGTTTTGACCCCTGTAATTGTCGCATCCCCACTCTAAAATGCCCGCTGTTTTTGCCGAGATTTGTATCCTACAAAAAACATTATTTATGAACAAGCATATTCTTACAAGTCTCTCAATTGCCATCCTGCTGGTATCCTGCCAACGGGGTTCAAAAGAAAATAAAAATATTTCAGCTTCATCAACCGACAGCACAATGAGCCAACAAATAAAGCCGGCGGAAAGCGGCTACGCAGATGTAAACGGCTTAAAAATGTATTACGAAGTTTATGGAACAGGTAAGCCCATCGTGTTGCTGCATGGATCCTTTATGACCATACCATTGAACTGGTCGCATATCATTCCACTTTTAGCCAAAGACCGCAAAGTGATCGTAGCGGAAATGCAGGGCCATGGCCGCACAAGGGATATTTCCCGCGAATTCAGTTACGAGGCTATGGCAGACGATGTATCGGGGTTGCTAAAACATCTTAAAACAGACAGCGCAGATATTTTAGGATATAGCATGGGAGGAGGAGTAGCTTTCCAGGTAGCGGTGCGACACCCGGATCAGGTACGTCGGCTGGTGGTGTTGTCGGGCACCTATACCCATGACGGATGGTGGGCTGATGTAGAAGCAATGTTCGCTACTATGAATGCAGACATGTTCAAAGGCTCACCCATACAAAAGCAATACGATAGTCTTGGAAATGACCCGGCCCATTTCCCGGAATTTGTAAAAAAGGTTATGAGTATAGACCTGAAGCCATATGACTGGTCGAAGGATGTAAAGAATATAAAGACCCCGGTATTCATTGCCCTGGGCGATGCCGATGGCGTACGATATGAACATGCACTGGAATTATTTCGTGCAAAAGGTGGGGGAAAAATGGGAGATATACATGGGATGCCAAAAAGCCGCCTGGCGATCTTACCGGGGACTACTCATATAGGCATGATGCAACGGGCAGACTGGCTCATACCCATGATCACTGATTTTTTGGATGCTGATCTTAATGCGCCTCCGCCTACATTCTAAGGGGAATTAATAATTATAGTTTAAAAATTAAAAACGTCTTTAGTTCAACAGGAGTTTGCAGGTTCTTTTAAGGCCTGTATTCTTAGGAATTTTTAATTCTTAATTTTTA
>DATHEH010000385.1:0-3166 GCA_035318685.1 Ferruginibacter sp. | reverse complement strand
TGAGTTGTCCTGTATTGCTCGTTATTGGCAATGCGTAAGAAATTTCCCGTGGGAAGCTGGTTAAGATATTCCTGTGTAAGAACGATATCCCCTTCTACAATATAGCCTTCATCAACTTTTTGAACATTTGAAGTTCCGAAGCCATGCGCAGAAATTTGTTCCAGTGTTTGCTGGGAGATCACATCAGGAGATGAGCTGGAATCCTTTTTACAACTGGTGAAAAAGAAAGCACCGGCCATAAGGAATGGAATGAATTTTAATGTTTTCTTCATAGTTTGATTTTTTGAAGTTTAATAATAATGGTGAAGTTTTTACAATGTAAAAGTTAAGACGATCTGTGATAAATGCGATATAGTTTTTATGCACAGTAAAAATTCTACGTGTTTTTACTGTGTCATTTTTTTGTAAAGAAATTGTGTCATTAATAAAACAAGTAAATTTGAGTATGAATTTCAGACGAGATCTTTATCGGCTCACCAATAATATTTTATTCCTGATCCTCCTGTTAACAGGTTTCTTTTCTTATTCAGTAAAAGCGCAGGATCACAAATTCAGCAATAAGCTTTCACCACTATTGGTACAAGATATAACGGCTAAACAATACACAAGAAGCCTCTATAGGATAATGCTCACAGGTAAGGATCTTCCGGTCGAACTTAATGTCACAAATTTCGATCCAAAAAAGATCATTGAGTATGAGAAGATTTCCTTTTATATGATCAATGCCACAACAGACGAATTGCTTTCAATAGTTCTTCCGTTGCCGCAGGTATTATTCGTGGACGATGGTAACCGTACACCCAAAGAGGAGGTGATCGTCAGCAACCTTGATCTGGCTGCCAATAAAATAAATATCGTGCACCGCAAATTCCCACAATGGAATGGAGAAGGGTTAACCGTTTCAATAAAAGAGAACAAGCCTGATACAGCAGATATTGATTTTGCGGGAAGATATCTTAGTACATCTTTGTCTTCATCAATTACCAGTTCACATGCTACCAATATGGCCACCATGATCGCAGGCGGTGGAAATTCCTGGTATTTGGGAAAGGGTGCTGCGTGGGTTGCTATTCTTTCATCTTCTGATTTTGCCAACCTGTTACCTGATCCGCTTAATGTGCTGAAGCAATACGGGATCAGTATTCAAAATCATTCTTATGGAGTTGGTGTGGAGAATTTTTACGGTGCAGATGCAATGCTTTACGATGCCAATGCGAATGCAGATACGGTTTTGCTGAATATATTTTCTTCAGGTAACAGTGGTTTATCATCAAGCAGTAGCGGACGGTATAGCGGTATAACGGCTATGGCTAACCTCACAGGAAGTTTTAAGATGGCCAAGAATATTATAACGGTAGGAGCAACAGATTCATTTGGTAATGTGGCAATACAGAGCTCGAAGGGTCCGGCCTTCGATGGCAGGATCAAACCGGAACTCACTGCATTTGGCATTGACGGTACCTCAGGTGCTGCAGCGCTGGTATCGGGTGTTGCTTTATTGTTGCAGCAGGAATACAGGCAATTGCGCGGGCGGATGCCCAACAGCGCACTCACCAGGGCGGTGTTGATCAATAGTGCGGATGACCGGAGAAATGCAGCAGTGGATTTTTCAAACGGCTTCGGCAGTCTCAACGCATTGAATGCGGTTCGCACCATACAGTCTGGTCATTATATGAATGGGGCCGTATCTAACGGAACCGTGCAGAGTTTTAATCTCGTTATTCCCCCGGGCATAAAAAAAATAAAGATCACCCTGGTTTGGAATGATCCTGCGGCAGCAACCAATGCGGCCACCGCATTGATAAATGACCTTGATCTTGAATTAGTGAACGTCGCTACCAGCCAGGCGTGGAAGCCATGGGTATTGAATTCATTTCCTCATATCGATTCTTTGAAACAGGTTGCTGCAAGGAAAAGAGATAGCCTTAATAATATTGAGCAGGTAACTTTGGATGATCCGATTGCTGGCAGTTATCGTGTATCTGTAAAAGGCTATGCAGTATCGTCTGCTACCCAGTCATTTTATATGGTTTACCAACTCGATTCAACCGATATATATGAATGGCATTTCCCTGCTGCGCAGGATCCTGTATTTCCGAATGAAGTGAATACATTGAGATGGCAGTCATCTTTTGCAGCAACAACAGGTAAGATTGATCTGAGTACAGATAACGGGAACACATGGCAGCTGATCGATCCCGCAGCAGATCTTTCAAAGGGTTATTATAACTGGAATGCGCCAGCCACCAATAGTACGGCATTGTTAAGAATGACGATAGGTGCAAATATTTTTATCAGCGATACTTTTGTCATTGCCGCCAGAACGGTTACTGGTGTTGGGTTCAACTGTCCTGATTCTTTTCTGTATCACTGGACCAAAATTCCGCAGGCTAATCTTTACCGGTTATACAAATTAGGAAGCCGTTACCTGGAGCCGCTGTTATCTACAACCGACAGCTTTGCTGTACTACAAAAAAATGCAAACCCTTCTTTTTATTATGCAGTGGCCCCGGTAATAAATGGAAAAGAAGGAGTAAAAAGTTATACGCTTGATTACAGGCTGCAGGGCGTGGGCTGCTATGTCCGATCTTTTTTTGCAACGCTGGTCAATAATACTGTCGTGCTTGATCTTTCTCTCGGTTCATTATATAATATCAACAGGATAGTGTTGGAGAAATTCGATGGCACAGGTTTCAGGCCGTTGCAACAAATCGTAAATATAACAGGCCTGTCTGTGAGTTTTATTGATACTGATCTTAGTCCGGGACTTAATATTTACAGGGTAAAGATTGAGCTGGCTGGTGGAGGAGTCGTTTATACACTTGAAGAAAATGTATTTTATTTCGGCAAATCAAAATATGTTGTATACCCTAATCCTGCAACGCAAAACCGGGAGATCTATATAGCGCAAGCCAAAGTGGGTAAGGCCATTATGCAGGTGTTCAATCTTTTTGGCGCTAAGGTATTTGAAAAAGAACTGGACGACAGGATCAATACAATACCTGCAGGAAAACTCAGCAAGGGCGTATATTTTGTTCACATAGAAACTCTCGGTTTCCTGGAAACAATTAAAATGATAGTGCTTTGATGAGAGTGTGGGATGTTTAATATTAAATACTTAAAATAATAAAAGGAGACTTTTTTACAGTCTCCTTTTTATTTGACA
>DATHEH010000384.1:0-2308 GCA_035318685.1 Ferruginibacter sp. | reverse complement strand
GTAGAGAAAACGTTCACTCCATTGGCAACGATCTCCGGTTTTATCCTTCCATCCTGTACGGGACCGCGGCTGCTGAAGCCGGCGATAGAAAGATCTGTTTGATCAATTGCACCTACGGTCAAAACATTTTTTGCACACTGGTACCCCGATTTAACTGTGCCAAAAGATATGGGATATGGAGAACAGGTATTTGCCCCGTCGTTACCTGCTGAAAAAACATGCAATACTTTTTCATTAACCCTCATCTGGTCATCTGTATAATTACTCAATACATCATAGAAACCACTGCCTGCACAACTGTCATCAGCCGTAGTGTATGAATTATTGGTGGCGATCATATTGTAATCCGTAACATAGGTTGGCGTGTTGGTAATGATATCACTGAACCATTGGTTAACAATTGTTGCCCTTGGTGCCATACCATTATTTTTCGGATCCAATATTCCACCGCCGGCAACAGTACCGGTAACATGTATGCCATGAAAACTGATGGGAAAAGGTACGCGGCTGATCACCCTGCCGGTAAAATCCAGGTGCGATGTAAATATTTCGGAATTGTCACCCACACCTACACTAATTCCTTTGCCGCTTAAATTTCTGCCGGAAGGAGAAAACAAACTGCTTACACCATGCAAACCGGCGCTTTTATAATTGAGGGGTTTGTCGGTAAGTGATTGCAGGTTTATTGAACTCACAAATGGCAATGCCGCAATTTTGTTGATCATAGTTTCGTCAGGTTCAATAAAAACCACATTGGTTGTTTTAAATTTTGTTGGTACGATCACAGCACCGGCTTTCTGTAATTCTCCTGCTATGAAGGACCTGCTCAATGAGGAATAATAACTGACAGCAAAAACTTTGTTGCCTGTTTTATAAGAAAGAAGGGCTTTGTCAATTTTATAAAAGGCAGGAACATTATTTACCGAAAGAATATAAAATCCTGCGGCAGAAGAAAAATCAAAGTTTTTTTTGACGGTGCTGAAATAAGCATTGCCGGGAATATATGCTCCCAGTTCCACGCCGGCATTTTTTAATTCCTGTTTTACCTGCGGAGATGGTAATTCGGAAAACTGGACCAGCACAAAATAATTATCAGCGAAGAGGGATGGTTGTAAAATGTCTTTTTGAAAGACCTGTCGTTGTATATTATTCCCGGTAATGAAATTGCCTGCCGAAAAACGAACGGGCAGGTCTGTACTTTGACCGATCGTCCTTAGGTTACTAAGTATAAGAAACGTAAAAATGAAGAATAAGTAGCGTTTTTTCATCCTGCTTATATTACAATTGGATTTTGTTTATAGGTAATTGCCTGCAAAAACATTCATAATACACTATAAGACAGTTGGGATAACGGTTTTGTTGCGTTAAGTATTGCAAATATATCGCCGAATATCGCCGTCTTTTTTATTAGGCCTATCTTTGCCCTCCTGATGAACCTGGAAATGTTGTTGAAAGAGTATGCTATTGACCCCCGCTGTTTTAAAATAGTGGACAGGATCACTGCATCCCGGCCCCATCATTTTCAGCTTGCCGGCCTGCATGGAAGCGCCGCCCCTTTTGTAGTTTCTGCCGTTTTTGGCCACCCGGCAACTGTCCAGCTAAACCATCTTATTATTTTAAGGGATGCCGAAGAAGCGGCTTATTTCCATAATACCCTCGAGAACCTTACCCAGGCTCTCGACATTTTTTATTTTCCTTCTTCCTTTAAAAATAAAAAGAACTACCGGCTGCTCAACAGCAGTCATGTTATGCTGAGGACCGAAGCACTTACCAAAATTGCGGGCGGAACGAACAAAAAATTGGTGATCACCCATCCTGAAGCATTATTTGAAAAGGTCGTTCTGCCAAAAACACTGTCTGCCAATATCATTTCATTAAAGCAGGGTGATACCATTGATACCAACACCATATTTGAAAAATTTGTCGGCTATGGTTTCCAGCGAACAGATTTTGTATATGAGCCCGGGCAGTTTGCCGTGCGTGGAGGTATACTTGATATTTATTCTTTTGGCAATGAAAAACCTTACCGGGTGGAATTATTTGGCAATGAAGTGGACAGCATCCGCATCTTTGATCCCGAAACACAATTGAGTGAAAGGAAATTATTACAGGTAAGTATCATTCCTAATGTGGAAACACAGTTCGAGAGTGGAGAGAAAGTTTCGCTGATGGAATTTTTACCGGAGAACACCGTGGTGTGGACCGAAGACTGGTCCTTCATCAAAGAAAAAATTGAACAGCAGGAAGAAGACCTGGAACTTTTTTTAGACCTGGTAAAACAGCTGCCTGTTAATCCTGCTTCAACAGG
>DATHEH010000383.1:0-6051 GCA_035318685.1 Ferruginibacter sp. | reverse complement strand
TGCAATGAGTAATTATTATAGCAAAGCCTATCTCCGGCATTTAATGAAATCGAAAGAATACCTTGGCTTAACGATCGCCAGTGTGCACAACCTCGCTTTTTATAGGTGGCTGGTTGCTGAGGCCAGGAAGCATATTATGGCGGGTGATTTCCGGGGCTGGAAGGAGGAAATGGTGGTGCAATTACAGCAACGCTTGTAATAAGCGGCCCAGCTTTTTGAATAGCCAATTCACCAACGGTTAACAAAAGTTAAGGGTTACGGCATAATAATTGAAAAAGCAAAGTTGTTTTTTATATTTATCTTTAAATCAATAAAATCCTCTTTAATGAAACGAAAATTACTTTTTGTACTGCTTGGTTTTGTATTGCCGCTCCTGGCCATCAGTCAAGCGGGCAATGTACAAAATGCCAGTATCCCGAAAGACGCCCTGGTAAATGTGTCGATGACGGATTTCAAGAATAATATACTTCCACACGAGATCGTCATTTTCAGAAGCCAGGCCAATGGAAAGGAATACCAGGGATTGACCGACTCCATCGGAAAATTCTCAACAAGGCTACCGGCAGGAGACAAGTACGAATTGTTCATCCTTGGGTTTAAAGATTCAACCAGTTATAATGTATTGGATATCCCTGCTCCACAGGGTACTGCTTATTACAGGGATAGCAAACCATTTGTGGTCAACCTGCAGCACATGCCTGCAAAAAGCTTTATACTGGAAGATTGTAATTTTGAGACTGGTAAAGCGGAATTGCAGGAAAACTCCTATACTGTTTTGGATGAATTGGTAGCTTACCTGGTAAGGAAGGAAGATGAGCGTGTAGAGATACAGGGACATACGGATAATGTAGGAACTGCCAAAGCTAACCAGGTGCTTTCTGAAGCAAGGGCCAATACGGTAAGGGCCTATGTGATAATGAAGGGGGTCGATCCCTTAAGGGTAACAGCCAAAGGCTATGGGTTTAGTGTACCTGTTGCTGAGAATACTACGGCGGAAGGCAGGGCACTGAACAGGAGAACGGAAGTTAAGATACTGGAATAGTAAATAAAGTAAATAAAGTACATCATAAAAAAAGCCGCTTCCTTAAGAAGCGGCTTACTTATGCTATAGATATTTTATTCTCCTTTTGGCTCTTCTGTTGATGCGGCATCAGCAGCATCACTTTCCATTTTCGCTTTTAATCCGGCCAAAACACCAAGGTCACCTAAGGTTGATTTCTCTACTTTGCTCTGCAGGTTCTTCACCGCTTTTTTGGTTACTTCAGCATCAACTTTCTTTTCTTTCATCACAGCCTGCTTCTCTTCTTCGATCACCTGCTCCCATAAACGGGAATGGCTTAATACGATGCGCTTGTCGTTGCGGTCAAATTCAATAACCATGAATTTCGCAATTTCATCAACACCGATCGTTTTTCCATCTTCTTTAGCCAGGTGACGTGCCGGGGCAAATCCTTCAAGTCCGTAAGGTAATTGTACGATCGCACCTTTATCATCTTTCTTTACAACTGTGCCTTCGTGCTCACTTCCTACAGGGAATGTAGATTCCAGGGTGTTCCATGGATCTTCTTCGATCTGCTTATGTCCTAACTGCAGTTTGCGGTTGTCCTTATCGATATTCATGATGACAACTTCAATTTCATTGCCAACTTTCGTATACTCATTAGGATTATTGAAACGCTTTAACCAGCTCAGATCGCTGATGTGGATCATACCACCGATACCTGTTGTTAGTTCAACGAACACACCATAGGGCGTGATGTTTTTTACAACACCGGTATGCTTGCTTCCTTCAGGGAATGTAGTTTCAATTGTACTCCATGGATCTTCAGTCATTTGTTTGATTGAAAGACTCATCTTGCGTGTGTCTTTATCAAGCGTAACAACCTTAGCCTGGTACTCATCACCTAATTTAAAGAACTCTTTTGCATTGATAGGTGTATTTGCCCATGTAATTTCGCTCACGTGAACAAGACCTTCAACACCCGGCATGATCTCAAGGAACGCACCGTAGTCTTCAATATTGACAACCTTACCTTTTACAATTTCACCTTCCTTCAGGTTCTCTGTAAGGGTATCCCATGGATGAGGAGTCAATTGTTTTAAACCAAGACTGATACGTTTTTTATCATCATCAAAATCCAATACCACAACATTCAGTTTCTGGTCCATCTTCAATACTTCGGTAGGATGGTTGATACGACCCCATGAAATATCCGTGATGTATAATAAACCGTCTAAACCGCCAAGGTCAAGGAATGCACCAAAGTCAGTGATGTTCTTGATCGTTCCTTCCAATACCTGGCCTTTTTCCAGTTTACCCATGATCTCAGCTCTTTGCGCTTCGATATCACTTTCAATAAGTGCTTTATGAGATACAACAGCATTCTTTATAGCTTCATTGATCTTAACCACTTTAAATTCCATTGTCTTACCAACGAACTGGTCATAATCTGTAACCGGCTTAACGTCGATCTGAGAACCCGGTAAGAAAGTTTCCATACCAAATACGTCAACGATCAAACCGCCTTTTGTTTTGCTGGTAACCAAACCGGTAACAATCTCACCTGTTTTGTGCACCTCTACGATCCTTTCCCATGCTCTTGTTGTACGGGCGTTCTTCCGGCTTAAATGTAAATTTCCTTCCCTGTCTTCTTTTTCCACAACCATTACTTCAATCACATCGCCAACTTTTACACCACCGGGGATATCCCTGAATTCATTCAATGAAATAAGGCCATCGCTTTTAAATCCGATGTTAACAACAGCATCTGTCTTGGTCAATGACTCAACAGTTGCCTGGATCATTTCACCATCATTGATCTGCTTGAACGTATTGTCGTAAACAGTGTCATACTTTGCTTTTTCATCAGCAGTATAACTTGTTACGTTACGCTTGTCAACGCTCCAGTCAAAATCATCATGCGCTGTGGCTACGGTTTCAGCAACAGGCGTTTTAATTTCCATATCGACTATATGCTGAGTCGCTTCTACAGGCACATTTGTTGTCGCAGCAGTTTCATCCCGATCTTGCATCGGGACAGAACCTTCCTGTGCATCTGCGTTTAATTGTTTAATAATGTTGAATGACATAAAATAACCCGTGGTTTTTTATACGGGAGGGCAAAGGTAGTAAAAGATGGCTGATTATAGGGTTAAAAACTGCCCTATTTTGGGATTCAGCTCCTTCACGGTGGCCCTTTTCCCAGGCTGCAGTTACCGTGAACTCAAAAATAGTTAAGCCTGAGGAAGATAGGTAGCCGGCACAGGGTTAGCGGGGTCCAAAAATGAACTTATTTCAAAAGCAAGTCTTGCCGTATTAGCCACCTCAACAGGGTGGGAGGTATTGGGAATTATGGATAATTGTGCATTTGGAAGCCCTTTATAAACAGCAAGGGTTTCTTCAAGTGTTACCATCTTATCCCTGTCGCCCAACATGAGTAATACCGGTTGATGGATGGTTAAATAATCTTCGGCCTGTAAAGGATTATTTTCACCCATGGCGGTAAGCAGGTCAATTGTTTTTTCCAAAACGAGTTTCCAGTTTTGGGGCAGATGTCTTTCTTTAAGCGCTGCAGCGAAAGAAGGGATCTTCCCTTCAATTTTTTCTGCATTCAGCATTTTTATTTCCTTTTCTGCAATGGCCCGGTTCCATGAAAATTTTGTTGCCAGTGTAATGACCTTATTTATTTTACCGGGATAGTGCTTTGCCAGGTACATAGCCACGTAACCACCCATGCTATAGCCAAAAATATTTATTTGATCTATGTTACTTGATCTTAAAAATGTTATCACTTCTTCAGCAAAGGATCTAATGGAAAAAGGGTCTGCAGTGAAAGCTGATCCTCCATGACCTTTAAAATTAATACTGTGTACTTTATAAGAAGAAGATAAAATGTTCTCCAGGTCTTTTAACTGATCCTTTGAACCAATAGCGCCATGTAATAAAAGAAGCTGGGGCATGATCATTTAATTAAGCAGGCATAAAAATAGATAAAAAAAATCCCCCGGTTTAAACCGGGGGATGTATAACTAAAAGTTAGTTATTGTTATTGAACGATCACTCTGCACATCGTCAAACGATTACCGCTTGCGTCTCCGACTTCAACCCAGTACATACCTTTTCCTTTGGACCTAAGATCAACTTTCATTCTATCGTAAGGCCTTCCGATGGTATAATTCTGTGTTAATACTCTTTCTCCTTTGCTGTCAAAAACAGTTAATGTTCTTGGCAATCCTACATTGTTTGAAACGCTGTAGTACCTAACCTCGAACTCACCGTTCGTTGGATTAGGATAGAGGAAGCACTTACTGCTGGCTGAATCCAGGATAGCAAGCGCATTGGAAGTATTGGTACATCCGTTAAAGTCAGTAACCCTGAGCGTATAAGTGCCCAAACGATTTACCGAAACCGCTAATGAAGGGCCGTTACCACCTGGGCTAACAGGAACTCCATCCAACAGCCACTGGTAAGTAGCTCCCGCTGAAGGCACTACTGTAGATGTCAGGTTAGTTGACATTCCGGGTAATAACCTCGTGTAAGGACTGGCAGCTATAGTAACTGTCGGTAACGGGTTAACCTGTAGCCTCCTGATCAGAGAACTGTCCCTGCCACAAGGAGCAGCGCCGCTTACCATCACACGATAATAAGTGTTATTCAATGTAAGCGGAGGAGCTGTTATGGTTAAGGTATTTGTGGTTGCACCGCTGTACACACCAGCATTGGCGATATTTGTCCAGGGCGGATTAGGACCGCTGGTACCTATCTGCCATTGATATGTTGGTGAAGTACCCGTTACTCCAACACTAAAGGTTGTTGTGTTATTGGTACATACAGCAGCATCAACAGGCTGAGAAATAATAGCGACCGGTGTATTAACTGTAACAGTAACTGTCCTTGCTGGTGAAGGACAACCAGCTGTTGGGGCAGAGAAAATGATAGAATAACCACCACTTATTGAACCGTCATCTCCTGCAAAATCATCTACCACAAATAGTTTCCACGTGCCATTCATATTGGCAGTATTGCCAAACATTGATATGGCCGGTGCAACCTGTGGAAGTGATCCAGGACCCGGGGCTGGGAAGTTATCAGGCTCGATTCCTAGCGTTCCAACAATATTGGTCGGACGATAAGTACCTGTAGGATTAGTTGCCGGGCCCATTGCCGGGCTGCCATCGGCAAAGGTATAGGTAGCATTGATACCATTTCCTCCGCCGACATCTGACATCAATATCACATTTTGCCCTGTTGGGGACTGCAGCATAATATCAACATCATCTGACCAGGTATGGCTCATGCCGTTCAGTCTTACTGCAGAAACAGAAGTACCTGTTGTTGGCAAACCGCTCACTACAAGGTTAGATGGATAAGGAGTAGAACCTCCGTTAGTAATAGTGATAGGTGCGGGATTTGTAAATGTTACTAACGCATCCGGACCTGCACTGCTAACTATAACAGAATACGTAGTGGTTACAGTTGGTAATGCCCACACTGTTTGTGCAGGAGTACCGGCTACGTAAGGAATTGTTGCTGCTGAATTGGTGTACAGCCCGGTTACCGGTGTCCATATCCCGTTTAAAGGAGTTGGAGAAGTACCCTGGATACTCAATTGCTGTGCAGCACCGCCCAAACATACCGCAGTTGGGGACGGGGTAACTACCGGTGCAGTTGGTGTATAGATCACAGTGATTGTTCCTGTGTTGGTACAACCTGTAGTTCCATCTGTACCTGTTACTGTGTAAACAGTATTCACGGTAGGTGCAGCATAAACGGTAGGCGTTTGCGTACCGGCAACATAAGGAATTGTTGCGATCGAATTCATAAATAATCCTGCTGCTGGTGACCAGGTATAAGTAAGTGGTGAACCGCCACCGCCTGGTGTGGTATATTCAATTACCAATTCCCAGTTGGTCAATGTTCCAAGATCTCCTGCACCCCAATCATACATACCGAGTGACCAGGTACCATTTGGTGTTGAGTACAGGCCACTGAATGTTGACACTGTTGGTATATAACCGGCAGGTGTTGTTGGACCTCCGGGGAACGTAAAT
>DATHEH010000382.1:0-5970 GCA_035318685.1 Ferruginibacter sp. | reverse complement strand
AAGTAGATATGATGTCGTATAAGAACCTGCGCTATCCCTTAACTTCTTTTATAGGGTTGAAGTAATGTGTCTGGCCACTATAAAAATTATTATACTTAAAGAGTATTTACTTTAACGGGAGATTTTCAGGATGAACTTTCTTAATAGTGGCCTGACACTTATAGATCAACTAATTTAAAAGTTTCATTTTGCCTTATCCCTTTTTCTGTTTGCTGAAGTGTGCAGCATTCGATCAGCGGGTCATGCTCGAAGAATAATATATGATCATTTTGTTGTGCTTCGGTGAGAAATGCTTTTTTTTCATTGAGCGTGGTAAGCGGGAACATGTCGTAGGCCATAACATAAGGCAGCGGAATATGTGCTGCTGAAGGTAACAGGTCAGCCATATAAACGATCGTTCTTCCTTTGTAATTTAATTTAGGCAGCATCATGGTATCGGTATGCCCGGAGACGGAATAGAAAGAAAGGTTGGATATCAAGTTTGAGGTATGAATCGTGAGGCGTGAATCGTGAGGGGAAGCATTATTACCTGAAGGGTCTAAACTCATCTTTGACGTTTCACGGCTCACGTTTAAAAATTTAAGCTGCCCGCTTTCTGCAATGGGGAAAATATTCTCCTTTAAAAAACTTGCTTTCTCCCTGGCATTGGGTGCTGTTGCCCATTTCCAGTGGCGTTCGTTGCTCCAGTAAGTTGCATTTTTAAACGCGGGAACGAGTTTATCGCCATCCTTTACAATGCTTCCGCCGCAATGATCAAAGTGCAGGTGCGTTAAGAACACGTCGGTAATATCATCTTTAACAAATCCATGTTTTGCCAAAGACTTTTCTAAAGTATCGTCACCGTGTAAATAATAATGACCGAAGAATTTCTCATCCTGTTTGTTGCCCATACCGTTGTCAACCAGGATCAGCTTCCCTTCATCTTCTATCAATAAACAACGCAGAGCCCAGCTGCACATATTATTTTCATCAGCAGGGTTCAGTTTATTCCAGATGCTTTTGGGCACCACGCCAAACATGGCGCCGCCGTCTAATTTAAAATGACCGGTATTTATAGAATAGAGTTTCATGCTGGTTTATTGTCGGATCTTTTAAAACTGCTCAGTGCATAAAATAAAAAGATAAGTCCCAATGCAAAGAAAACTATAAGTGCGAGTACAGAATTTCTCATGCTGCCGGTAAGCTCTTCAATATAACCAAAAGAAGAAAGACCTATAACAATGGCGATCTTTTCGGTTACATCATAAAAGCTGAAGAAGGATGCGGTATCTTTTGTTTCGGGCATCAGCTTTGAATAAGTGGAGCGGCTCAGTGATTGAATGCCGCCCATTACCAAACCCACTGCAACGGCCAAAGCATAAAAATGGTATTCTGTCTGCATGAGATAGCCTGCCACACAAATGAATATCCATAATATTACTACACCGATGAGGACGGGCAGGTTGCCATATTTACCGGAGAGCCTCGACATCATAAATGCGCCAATAATGGCTACCAGCTGGATGGCAACAACGGCGGCAATAAGTTTAGCGGATGGCAGGTTTAAAACCTTGCTGCCAAAATTTGTGGCTGCAAGCATCACGGTTTGCACACCCATATTATAAAAGAAACAGGCAACTAAAAATCGCTTTAATACCGGAAGTTTTATCAGTTGTTTTAAAACCTTTTTCAATTCTAAAAAGCCTCCTGTAAATACATTTTTATTTTCAGCTTCGGCTCCGGCGGCAGGCATGCCCGGTGGCAACCTGCGAAACGGTATTTGTGCAAATCCAAACCACCAAATACCCACCAGTAAGAAGGTCAGTCTTACCGCATGGCCTTCATCCTTTAAAAAGGGGATCTGGTCCCAAAATAACACCAGGGCAAATCCTACCAGCTGCATGATAACACTGCCAACATAACCAAAGGAGAATCCTCTTGCGCTGATGCGGTCACGGTCTTTTTCTGCCGCTATTTCGGGGAGATAAGAATTATAAAATACCAGGCTGCCATAAAAACCATAGGCGGCTATCATCATACAAATGACACCTGTTGAAAAATGATCCTTATCAAAAAAATACAGGCAGCTGCAGGAAAGAGCGCCAACAAAACAAAATACCTGCATGAAACGTTTCTTATTTCCTTTATAGTCCGCAATTGAAGAAAGAATGGGAAGTGTAATTGCTACCAGCAAATAAGAAAAGGCGAGTGCATAATTATAAAGCGCCGTATTCACAAATGTCCTTCCAAGAAATGTTACTGTTCCGTTGAACGGGGGTTCTTTGGATATCTCTGTAAAATAGATCGGGAAAAAAGTGGTTGTGATCACCAGGTTGTAAACCGAATTGGCCCAGTCATACATTGCCCAGCCATTGATCACTTTTTTAGAAGCAGTTTGCATGTTCTTTATTAAGGAAGAATGAAAATACTAAATATCATTGTATTCACTGCAACCCCGCAGGATCTGCAGGGTTTATCTTAAAGAATGGCGTGAATCATTTAAGCGCTGATATAACCCGTGTATATCAGTATCAATAAAATAATGCCTGCGATAATGCGGTAATAACCCCAGATCTTAAAACCATATTTTTTTAAGAACCCTATAAAGAATTTAATGGCCAGTAAAGCAACAATAAAAGCAACGATATTTCCAATGGCCAGTTGTTTTATTTCATCGGAAGAAAACCCACCGGTCTCTTTATAATACTTTAATAATTTATATCCCGTGGCTGCCAGCATGGTGGGTACCGCCAAAAAAAAAGAGAATTCAGCAGCCGCACTGCGGGTTAATTTTTGCTGCATGCCGCCGATGATCGAAGCGGCGCTCCTGCTTACGCCCGGTATCATGGCAATACATTGCCAGATGCCGATAATGATGGCCCTGCGGGATGATACTTCTTTTTCGGTATGAATGGTGGGATGCTTAAAAACATTGTCAATGAACAAAAGAACAATACCACCTGCCAGCATGGTAATGGCAACCGTTGTAGAACTTTCCAGTAAGTCATCGATCTTATCCGAAAAAAGAAAGCCTACCAGCAACGCAGGTATCACAGCAGCTATAAGTTTGATATAGAACTGCCAGTTCTTAAAGTCAAAAAATTTTTTCCAGTACAGAACAACTACTGCAAGGATGGCCCCAAACTGTATGGCTACGGTAAATACTTTACTGAAATCAGTGGAGGTAAGGTTCAGTATTTTTTCTGTTATGATCATATGCCCGGTGGAAGAGATGGGCAGGAATTCTGTAAGTCCTTCTACGATCGCGATAATTATACTTTGTATGGTATCCATAATCAATTTGAAGATTTGGTAATTTGAAAATAAAAAACCGATTTAAAAATCTGAATCAATCTTCAAATTTTCAAACCGGTAAATTTTCAAATTATTTATTTTAATTCGTTTTCGATTTTTTCATGATGGCGAAGATCTCGATCACGAAACCTGCAATGATCAGGATCGGGGCAACAGTGATACGTATCGGGCTGTACACATCGCTGTCGTTAAAAACCTTGGGGTCTGGACTTTTACCACCCGACATTAAAAAGAAGCCCAATGCCAGCACACCCAGGCCGATCAGCATCCACATATAATTCTCTCTTCCGAACAGGCTGTTGGATGTACCACTTGCAGCACCTTGTTTTTTGTCTTTGATCATGCTTTTGTAATTGAGGCTGCAAATTAATATAAATCATCCAATTTCATGCGCAGGTATTTTATTACCGAGCGGTGTGTGCTTATGAGGGTGATGCTGATACCCAGTATAATGATGACCAGGAATAAAAGTAACATGCTCGTGTTATCGTGCAATACCTTAAAGCTAGGGGCAAAATTCTCTACGAGCAACACGGTACCCCAAACTGCTGCAATGGCTATCCCCGACGCGATCAGGCCGTTAATCACAGCCCTTAGATTTATGGGCTTTGCAATAAACCACCGGGTGGCCCCAACCATCTGCATTGTTTTAATTAAGAACCGGTTACTGTACATCGCCAGGCGTATGGTATTATCTATGGAAAACACCACCAGTATGGTCAGGAGGATGGCTGCGCCCAAAAAGATATAGGCCGCAGTCTTCACAAATTTGCTAACCTGGGTTATTGTCTCTGTGGGGAACTGGAATTCCTTGATCAGCCCCGGGTATCTTGATATAAGATCAACGGACAAATTATCCAGGCTGTCCTTTTGAACATAGTCTGCCCTTATATAAAAATCAATGCTCTCGGGTAAAGGGTTTTCGTCAAGAAATTTTTTCCAGGTGGTATCATTGTCTGCATTCCACTTTTCCATCGCCATTTCCTTGGTAACATATTCTGTATTCTTTGCAAAGGGAAGGGCGGTGATATAATTCTTCAGGCTGTCGATCTTAATTTTTTTGGCATCGGGGTTCAGCCAGGCATGCACCTGGATATTTTCCTTTACATAATCACCGGTCTTGCGAAGATTCAAAAAGAACCAGCCCACGATACCAAATAAGAACAATACCAGCGAAACACCAATAATGGCATAGGCATATGTTGGTTTACCACGTTTACTGCTTGCTTTTCCGAATTGAGCCATGCCTGAGTAATATTTAAAGGTTAGTGTGTATTGATTAAGAGTTTGCAAATTAATTCAATTTGCGGGTATTACATTATTTTTGCCTGCTACAAAACGATTGCCTGCCTCATTTATTTTTATAAACGGATGTGAAGTTGTGTGAATGAGCATTAAATAACTTTTCTTTCACATTTTGGCGCAGGTTAAAAAGAGAAGAAGAAAAAATATTCAATAAACAGATGGAATACGACTTTAGAAAAATTGAACAGGACTGGCAAAAGAAATGGAAAGATGCAGGTGCTTATAAAGTAAGTAATGATTTTTCGAGGCCCAAATATTATGTGCTGGATATGTTCCCTTATCCCAGTGGTGCCGGCCTGCACGTTGGTCACCCGCTTGGTTATATTGCCAGCGATATTTACAGCCGTTACAAACGATTAAAGGGTTTTAATGTTTTGCACCCCATGGGCTTTGATAGTTTTGGCTTACCCGCCGAGCAATATGCTTTGGAAACAGGACAGCACCCGGCGGAGACGACGAAAAAAAATATTGCCACATTCAAAAGCCAGCTCGATAAGATCGGTTTTTGTTTTGACTGGGACAGGGAAGTGCAAACCAGTGATCCTGCTTTTTACAAATGGACACAATGGATATTCCTGCAATTGTTCAACAGTTATTTCTGTCACACAGAGAAAAAGGCATTACCCATTTCATTGCTGGTAAAAAAGTATCAAACAAGGGGAGCCATGCCCAAAACCGGTGAACCCATACCTGGCAAACATTTTACGGCAGAACAATGGAATACCTTTTCAAAAAAAGAACAGGAAGACATTTTAATGAAGCGCCGCCTTGTGTTCAGTGCTTATGGAGAAGTGAACTGGTGCGAGGCATTGGGTACCGTACTGGCAAACGATGAAGTGGTGAATGGGGTTAGTGAGCGGGGCGGCTTCCCGGTAGAAAAAAAGAAGATGCGGCAGTGGTTCCTGAGAATAACAGAATATGCTGATCGTTTGCTGGAAGGCCTGGAAAAAGTGGAATTCAGCGATGCGATGAAAGAGATGCAGAAGAACTGGATAGGAAAGAGCGAGGGAGCAGAGATGGATTTTGAAATTAAGACGACAGACGACAGACGACAGGCCACAGACAATGGGCAACAGTCGTCGGTGGTCCGTGGTCCGTGGACCTTACGGGTTTATACAACAAGGCCCGATACCATCTTTGGTGTTGATTTTATGGTTGTGGCCCCGGAACACGGGATCGTTTCTCAAATAGCTTCATCAGGACAAAAAACAGAGGTCGAAAATTACCTCACGTATGTAAAAAGCCGCAGCGAAAGAGAACGCCTTGCCGAAGCAAAGACCATCACGGGTTGTTTTACCGGCGCTTATGCGATAAATCCTTTTGATAAACGAGAGATACCCATATGGATAGCAGAATATGTACTCGCTGGCT
>DATHEH010000381.1:0-13311 GCA_035318685.1 Ferruginibacter sp. | reverse complement strand
TATTCTTAATTGTACCGCCAATATTCGGTGTTGGGTTTACAGAAGCATAAAGTATAGCTGAAGGAGCTGTGGCTGCTGTATTGCTGATGGTCATATCACGGGTAGTTCCACCTACGGTATTGGAGCCATCAAATATTACATAGTTACCCAGTACCCTGAACATATAATTACTTACCAGTGCAGTGGTGATATTCGGGCTAACTCCTGTTGCAGGCTTTATGGTCAGTGTATTTGTAGCATTCGCAAATGTGTTTGCATTTATCACGATCGGGTATGTCTCAGTTGGATAAGTAGCATCAAGTAAACTGAACACAACAGGACCTGTGAGACATGAAGTATTATAAGCACTTACAGCGGCTGTTATGGTTCCGTATGTTCCGCCGCCACCAACAGTATATGTTCCGCTGAGGGAGGCCTGGATGGTAAATGAACTTGGCGTGGTTGGAGGCGTAGCTGCAGCGGGTGGGTTGGCTGTAAATCCACCAGCACCACCTGAAGGGGAAGCACTAATATTCGGCGTTCCTGCATTATCCTGTGCCACTATATAATAAGCAACGGTATTCGTAACTACCACACCAGATCCAAAAGTGAACTGGTATTGATTGGCTCCAATAGAAACACCTGTTGCTGCTGAATATCCGCCTCCATTTATGTTCCAGTAAAGAACCGGCAGACCTATCCCGGCTGTTGGCACACCACTGGCATCAGTGATGGTTGCGGTTAAAGTAACCCCCGTAGTTGAACAGGTATTGCCTAATGGGGTATAGCTAATATTTGGGCCTGTAAGGTCTGCGGCAACGCCGGCAAACTCATCAGCGCCGATATCAGGCGTGGTAACATTCCTGGTATCGCCGTCGTAATCGTCTGTAAAGGTTGCAATGGGTGCAGCACCGCTTTCGGCCTGTGTACTTAATCCATTCACGAGGTGCAGGAATACAGAACTTCCACCGGAAAGGCTTTGGAAGAAAACGCCGGGGGTTGATGAAACAGTCTCCGTAACGGAAGCTGTCTCCCTTGGTGAAACAAGCGTTTTATATGCAGCCATTTGAATACCGGCAGTTCCGTCATGGTAAATAAAATTCGGCGAAGCGGTTGCACCTGCATAGAGCAGGTTATTATTTGAAGTACTTACGTAGTTGGTAAGGGTGGTACTTGATCTCCTGTAAGCAACGGTAAAGCCGGTTCCGGCAGCTGTTGACAGGTTAACGATGATATTATTCCTCATGTTAAGCGCACCTGTTGCTGCAGTTGTACTCGTTGTATGAAACAGACCTGTTGTACCAAAATTTGCCCCGCTTGATGTTGCATTCAGGTAAATGGTATTATAATAGATATTAAATGTTCCTGTAGTGGGTAAACCTGTAATATTAATTCCACGAACAGCATCAGTAGCACTGCTGGCAATCGCCCGCAGGTCTCCTACCAGGTTATTGTAAACATTATTTACCATGCTTGCTGTACCTCCGGAAAGCGTGATACCAAAAGTGGTACCGCCTGCATTATTGGATTGCAGGTCGTAAATTTTGTTTTTGTATAAATTCTGAACATTTCCACCGGTAATGGACATCCCGGTTACTGCCGATGCACCTGTTCCTGAAAGGCTACTGACAGTATTATTAAAGAAATTCTGGCTTGAAGTCAATGACGTAATTCCCGTTATGGCACCCGAGCCGGTTACATTTGAAACAATATTACCCGAAACATGGTTGGTAGCGGAGCCACTGTTACTATAAGCAACAGTTAATACAATGATAGTACCCGACCCGCCTGTAATACCACTGAATGTGTTATTGGTTACTGTCTTTCCTGAACCAAACGGTGCAGAGGTTGAACCATCGGTACAAACCCATCCTGCAATGCTGGAGGTACCGGCGAGCGTGATATTTGAAAAATTATTTCCGGTGTTGGTCTCAGATGCTGTCGTTGGGCTTAATGAATTACTGTTGTAAAAGGTAACAGCTCCTGATGCACCTGTTCTGTTAAAGCCTGTAGCAATAGAATTGGAATTGGCGTTACTTACTCCATTGGCCGGGCGGGCGAAGTTATTCGAAATAAATACGAACGCTCCTGCAGAACTGGAAGTGATATTGGTAAATGTATTGCTGTTGATGCTACTATTAAGCGGACCAGCAGTTGCACTACCTGATTGTGATATTGCAGTAATTGCTCCTGTAGCAGCTGCAATGGTATGATTTAGTGTTGTAAAATTATTGTTATTGATATTGGTAGTTGAAGTTGGCGTACTTGTTGTTGATTCTACAAGTATTCCATTAATTGTACCTGCAAGGACATGGCTGGTAATGGCAAGTGTATTATTGTTGAAGCTGTTGGTATAAGTTCCCGTAGGTTGCGTACTGGCTGCGGGAATAAAGATACCTCTTACCGTTCCGGCTGTAACACCTGCAGCACCGCTTGAGCTGGTTACACTATTATAAGAAACATTAATTGTGGTTGAGTTTCTCACCAATATTCCGTTCACGGTACCCGAAACATTCGCATACCCTGAGAAGGTACCCGTGGTTCCAAAATTGGTAATAGTATTACCTGTACCTGCTCCCACGCCGCCAATGTCTACACCATTATTATAATCTGCTGGCGCAGTTGGGCCAACGACTGTAATACCCATATTTACGTTACTGATATTATTGGTATAGATCTTCAGGCTGTTATTGCCTCCTGCCGTCGTGGTAGCAGATGCCGTGGTTGTAACTGCAGTTGATGTGTGCGTAGCATTCGCATAGATACCAAATGTATTTGCGTAAGTTCTGTTTAAAGTAATGGTATTATTCTGAATGGTGATATTCTGCGCTCCATTGGTAGTCGTTAAATAAAACAGTGCAACACCAAATTCTGTCATGTTATTAGATCCGGCTGTCGTGACGGCATTTGCTCCATTCTCCAGCATTGTAAAACCCTGGATAGTTATGAAATCCGTACCAAGGATCTTGAAAATGGCATCAGTAAGTACGCCAACAGTATGTGTAGTAGGCGCTGTAATGGTATTACTGCTTCCCTCAATGGTTACTGTATTAGTTAATGATCCGCCAGTCATGGTTGTATTAATAACATAACCACCTGCAGGTGATGTTTGCGGATTAGCCGCATCAAGTGTAATGGTTACCGGACCAGAAATAACTGTTTGCAGATTCAGGTCTGTGATTGCTGCCGCCAAAGATCCATACGTAGCCGCAAGACCCGGTGTTGTATTACCCGGGTTGGTTACTGTTACCTGCGCACTCGCACCTACGGTTCCTAAAACGAATAAAAGCCCCGCGAGGAGCCTGGAAAGAATATTACGCATAAAGTTGTTTGTTGCTTTGTTAGAAATGTTGGGGGCAGACATCATCATAAATTCAGTATTGGTAATTTATTTTATTATTTCTTTGCTGTTCCTGGTCAGATATTAATTACATACAAATCCAGCTTATTAAAATAAGCTGCCTTGGCAGGCGATCATAAATGATCTGCCCAACGTAAATAATAGTAAGGCGGAATTAAGTATTCTTAAAGAGTAGTGGGATCGTAATCAGCAGAGCGTCTTTGAACTGCTAAACTGTTTTGGTAACGAACAGGAATTGGTAATTTTTATCGGGTAGGAGGATTGTAAAATATCGACAACAGCACAAAATATGGCTATTAATTAACTTAGCAAAAAAATTATTGATGGTATCGGAGAAGTTTATCCACAATGCCTTGCAAAGGATGAGGTATGCCGCAGAGGAGGCATGCACATGGAAATAAGCTATAAAATAGAAAGCATTATGCCGGCTGCAGCAAAAATTATGGAGAGGTAAGACCAGGCTTATGAAAATTTAAAAAATGGTCTTTTATAAGATTGGGATCAATTTTTTTTTAAAAAAATCTGCTCGTATCTTAAATGTCGGCAAATCTATATATAAAAAAATCAGCTACTAACTTTAACCAAGTCCTTTTATGCACAACTTAATACGACTTTCGGCAGGTATGAGCGGGAAGGAGCTTTTGTTTTTTTGTCACCAATAAGCGGCGAAGCGGGTAGTACCCAAACTGTGACCGGAATATAAGTTTAAAGAACTGTCACAACCCCGAACGTGCGGAACTTCATCAAAAACAAATATCCCCGTTGCGGGGATATTTTAAATTCGGCCGGTTAACTATTTTATTTCCTGGTACTGGTATCTGCCAGCTTACCCGTACTGTCTATTATTTTATTCACGCTGTCAGCAGTATTAACCGCGTCCATCAGCGGCGATTCATTTATCACTGCAGAATCTGTTATAGTGGTTGTAGTTTTTTCGGCAGCACTGTTACATGCTGTCATTAAAGCAGCGGTGGTTAAAATTGCAAATATTTTTTTCATCATGTAATATTTTGAGTTGTGCAAAGATAAAGTACTGCCACCCTAAACCCTAAGCCCTAAACTTATTTCTTCCTGAAAAACAACCTCACCGGTACACCACTGAATTTAAATTTTTCCCTTAGCTGGTTCTCCAGGTAATTTTTATAAGGCGTTTTTATATCATCGGGGTAATTACAGAAGAATGCAAAGGTTGGCGTGGTGGTAGGCAACTGTGTTATGTATTTTATCTTTACCATATTACCCCTTACTACCGGCGGGTGATAAGCTTCCACGGCCTTTTGCATCACATCATTTAATTTGGAGGTAGGTATCTTACGCTGGCGGTTCTCAAAAACCTCAAGCGCTGCCTCTATCGTTTTAAATATGCGTTGCTTTTCCGTAACGGAAATAAAAACAATGGGCACATCCGTAAAAGGCGCAAGCCGTTGCTTTAATTCTTTTTCATAATCCTTTGCGGTATTTGTTTTCTTTTCTTCCACCAGGTCCCACTTGTTTACCAGCACTACGATGCCCTTTCCTTTTTTTACTGCCATGGAAAAAATGGCGAGGTCCTGTGCGGTGATGCCTTTTCCTGCATCCAGCATCAGTAAACAAATATCGGCTTCGTCAAGCGCTTTAATAGCACGTATCACCGAATAGAATTCCAGGTCTTCATGCACTTTTGTTTTTCGGCGTATGCCAGCGGTATCAATAAGAATGAATTCCTTGTTGAATAAATTATAATGGGTATGAATA
Organism: Ferruginibacter sp.; assembly: GCA_035318685.1. Taxonomy (GTDB): domain Bacteria; phylum Bacteroidota; class Bacteroidia; order Chitinophagales; family Chitinophagaceae; genus Ferruginibacter. The sequence goes on along the minus strand of DATHEH010000381.1, from coordinate 8,237 downwards.
GTATCCCTTGTTGTTCCTGCAATATCGCTTACGATGGTACGCTCCTGCCCTATCAGGGCATTTAATAAAGAGGACTTACCCACGTTGGGTTGCCCGATGATGGCGATCTTTGGTACCTCGCTAACTTCAGTTTCTTCAGAAGGATCTTTTTCAGGAATAAGTGCTGTCAGTGCATCCAGTATCTCACCGGTGCCTGAACCGCTTATAGAAGAAACGAAAAAGATATTCTCGAAACCAAGACTGTAAAATTCGCTTGCTTCCAGGAGACGGTTATGGTTGTCAACTTTATTAACCACTAAAAAAACGGGCTTGGTGCTTCTGCGCAAAACATCGGCCATGGAATTATCCAGTTCAGTAATTCCGGTTGCCGCATCTACCATGAAGACGATCGCATTCGCTTCCTGTACGGCGATCATCACCTGCTTTCGTATCTCTCTTTCAAACACATCATCGCTGTCTGGTACAAAACCACCTGTATCTATCACGTTGAAAGATTTGCCCGTCCACTCCGCTACGCCATACTGGCGGTCACGTGTTACGCCGCTTACGTCATCAACGATCGCTTTACGTTCCTCTAACAAACGGTTAAAGAACGTGCTTTTGCCCACATTGGGCCTTCCTGTTATTGCTATTGTGAAACTCATACCCCTGTCCCCTAAAGGGGAACTTAATTTTAATGTTTATAATTTTTTCAATCAGCGGTTAAAATTGAACTGAATGAAAATTGAAAATTCTATTTCGATCTTATTTCCCGGTTCCCCCTTCAGGGGGCGAAGGGGGCGACTAATACCCGTACTCCTTCAACTGGAACTCGTTATCCCGCCACTTGGGACGTACTTTTACAAACAATTCTAAAAATACTTTTCTTCCTAAAAATGTTTCAATATCCTGCCGTGCATCAGTGCCTAATTTCTTTATCATGCTGCCACCCCCGCCAAGAATGATGCCTTTTTGTGTCTCTCTTTGTACAATGATCTCTGCACTTATTTTTGTCAGCGATGTTTTCTCTTTAAACTCCCGTACCAGCACCGTGGCATGGTAAGGTATCTCTTCACCGTAAAGCAGGAATATCTTTTCCCTTATTATTTCACCCACAAAAAACTTGGTGGGCAGATCACTCAGGTCATCACCTTCATAAAATGGCTGTCCTTCGGGGAGATAATCAAGGATGCGTTTTAATAATTCATCAATGCCTGTTTTCTTTAATGCCGACAGGGCAACCACTTCTTTACAATAAGGTTGTTGTTTAAAGAACCTGGCTGTTGTTTTTAACTGCTCATCATTAACCGTATCTGCTTTGTTTAATATTACAATGGCGGGCGCTTTCAGCTTCAGGGAGGAAAAGATCGCATGGCTATCGTCTGTATTTTCCCTTACATCGGTTATGAGTAAAGCTACATCGGCGTCTTCCAGGCTACCCTTTACCGCTTCCATCATTTTTTCATGGAGTTTGTATTTGGGTTCAATGATGCCCGGTGTATCAGAAAAGATGATCTGGTAATCTTTTTCCGTTAAGATGGCTTTTATACGATGACGGGTGGTTTGCACTTTGTGCGACACAATAGCCATCTTCTCTCCCATGAGCGCATTAAGCAATGTGCTTTTACCCGCATTGGGCTTACCAAATATGTTTACAAAACCGGATTTCATGTAATTAGCTTTTAGCTATTAGCTCCCAGCTGTCAGATGCCTAAAATGAAGTGATTACCATTGTATCTGTGGAGAAGAGGAGATAATCAAATTCATTAGCGTAAAACTGCTAAGAATAAAAAAGGCTCAACCGAGCCTTTGTGTTTTGTTGCGAAGACTGGGATCGAAATGTGTCCGCCTGCTGGCGGGATATGAGCCCGATGAACTTCACCTTTTGTTGCGAAGACTGGGATCGAACCAGTGACCTTCGGGTTATGAGCCCGACGAGCTACCGCTGCTCTACTTCGCGGCGCAAAGGTAAGGTTTTGAAGGTTTGCCGCCAAATAATATAAATAGATCGGAAAGCTTTAAGATTTTTTTGGGAATAAGCGTTAGTGTTTGAACCACATAGGAGCATAGAGGCCATTGGACAATGGTACAGGAAACATGAAGAATCAAAATGGACATATATCTATAGTATCGCTATAGTATGGCCATAGTATGGTTTAAGTATGGATAAGGTATGGATATAGTATGACCAATGTATGAGCATAGCATGAACTGTCTTGTATTGAAATACTTTACAGTATAAACCGGTATGTACTGATTAGGCTTTATAGTTTGAGATTTATACCGGCTTTACTTTACAGTAATTTACAATACCCAAACTGGCACAGATATACCGGATTCTGGGGCCGGCCTATGTTTACTATGCTCCTATGTGGTTCAAAATTTACAGTATCAATTTTGTAGATTTGACGATGCTTAAAACTTATTTAACCTCTTTTCTCCTGCTATCGATCCTGTTAAACACCGGTTGTAAAAGCAAAATAAAACAACAGGATGATGAGCTGTACAGCCGCCATTTGCAGCGGCACGTGAAATTAACGATTATCAATACGCCAATGCCCGCAGATAAAAGCCAGTTGAATTTATTATTGCTGAATGACGGGCAGGACATGGGACAGTTCAGGATAAAACAAATAACAGATAGTTTGTATAGCAAAGGCCTGATCAGGCCTTTATTGGTTGTTGGGATCCCTGCCGGCGACAGGATGAAAGAATATGGCGTGGGTGATCATCCTGATTTTAAGACCCGTGGTGATAAGGCCGGGAAGTATGATGAATTCGTTTATAATGAATTGTATGCTTTTGCAAAGAAGAAGGCTGGGGTACGCAAGTTTAATTCCATCGTGATCGCGGGCTGTTCACTGGGCGGGTTATCTGCATTTGACATTGCCTGGAACCATGCAGACCGGGTAGATAAGGTAGGTGTATTCTCCGGGTCTTTCTGGTGGCGTGATAAAGATGATAAGGCTGCTGATTATGCTGATGAAAAGAACAGGATCATGCACAACAAGATAAGATCTTCCAAAAAAAGGCCCCACCTGGAATATTGGTTCTATACAGGAGGCAAAGAAGAAGAAGGCGACAGGGATAAAGACGGGATCATTGATGTAACTGATGATACAAAAGACCTTATTGAGATAATGAAGAACAAAAATATTTTACCCGGTGTAATTGTTCATACAGAAGATGTGAACGGCAAACATGATTATAGTGCGTGGAGTAAACAACTGCCTGGGTTTTTGATATGGGCGTTCGGGAAGTAAGTTAATGGTTCATAGTTCATAGTTCATGGTTCATGGTTCATGGTTCATAGTTCATGGTTAATAGTTCATGGTTAATAGTTCATGGTTAATAGTTCATAGCAGATCCCTTGCTATAAGGGTGCTACTATGAACTATTAACCATGAACCATTAACTCTTCCTCGAAATACTACTGGACCCACTGCTGTGCATATCTTTTATCAACCCCGTTCCTTTAAAATGGATCTCACTTGCGCCGCTTGCACTTGCATTTAGTTCTTTATTTACGGTGATATTTATGTCGGATGCCCCGGAAACCTTTGCATTACATATGTCGGAGATGAGGTTGTACCCGTCGACATCACTGGCACCGCTGCTTACAATATCAACATTACCGGCAGTACCCGATATTCTTACGTTGGAAGCACCGCTCAGGTTCAGCTTTAATGAATTTGTTTTGACCATACCTTTAAAATCACTTGCTCCCGAAAGTACCAGGTCTAAAGCGTTAACGGCTATTGTTCCCGATACCACAACATCACATGCACCCGATGCATCAATTTTTTCGAGGTTCTTAAAAGATACGTAGGCCCTCATCTTCCTGTCCTTTAAATTCCATTTCTTATCGCCTCCCGCATTGATCTTAAGTACGCCGTTCTCAATGGTTATTTTAATTGCGTCTTTGTATCTTTCTTCAGCAGCACTGACGGCAACGGCTTCAGTTTCTGACTGTGAAACATACAGGTCGATACCTCCCGAGATCTTTATTGCGTTGAAATTACCGCTCAGTATTCTTACACTTGCATTCGGGTCGATCACGATCTCGTTCTGGGCCCTGCTTATATTTACCGTAATAAAAGCAAGGAGGAATAAAAAAATCTTTTTCATCTTTTTTATTTTACAATGCGCAATTAAGCTTTTTTAACAATGCCGCCACTGCTGATGCTGATATCACGGATCATTGCAGTGCCGTTATAACGAATACTTCCACCGCTGCTTGCCTTTGCATTCAGTTCTTTACTAATGCTGATCTTCACCGTTCCACCGCTGCTTGCTTCTGCATCACAAAAATCAACAGCAAGTTCGTTGCCTTTGAACTCTGCACCACTGCTTACATCAATTGCTATTTTATCAGCCTTCCCGGAAATATTCATCACCGAACCGCTGTTTTGGTTAACGGTAAGTTGTTTGGCATTTATTTGTCCTTCAAACTCAGCGCCGCTGGTAAATTTCACGTCCAGGTTCTCTGCATTCATTCCGCCTTTTAGCATCACTTCGGAACCGGCAGAACCATATAATTTATTCAAGGTCTTAAAAGAAACATAGGCCTTTAATTTTTTGTTCTCATTCTTCCAGGTAACGCCTTTGTTGTCGTACCATATCTTCAACACCCCATTCTCTACTTCGGTCTTAAAGCGGCCCATATATTTTTCATCACTGGCGCTTACGGCGATAGACTCTTCATTACCCTGGGTAATATACAATTCAATACCACTTGTTACGCTGATACCGGTGAAGCTGCTGTTCAAGGTACGTACTGTTGCATTGGGATCAGCGATAAGTTTGCTCTCCTGTGCAAAAACAGTAACCGAAAGGAAGGTAATTAAGGAAAGAAGCATTTTTTTCATGTTATACTTTTTTTGTTTTTAAGGAATGGAAGCTTACAACCGGAACCGGATGTCAGGTTGAGCTTGTCGAAACATGTTCTAATACGCTTTCAACAAGCCCAGGCTGACAACTACCCTAAAAGTCCGCTTCATGGCTATACTTGTAATTATACGCAGGGCGGGTGGCCTTTGTTACATCATTTTAAAAAAAATATCCTCAACTCCCTTACCTTTGTGTTTCAAGCTCTTATTAATCGTCTGAATTTCCGGGGTGCTTTTTTTGTCATGTTGAGCCATGTCGAAACATACAAAAAGGCTGAGATAATACCCGTATAACCTGCCCAGGATAATGCCTGCGAAGGGAGATACCTTTTTTACACCGGATCATGCTCCTCCGGATGTTCAGCCACAAATTTTTACCGGGATGAAGAAGTTATTTTTTAGCGCAGTATTGTGTGTTGGCGTACTGCTGTCATACGCCCAAAAAGAAAAAAAGTTCAATGATACTGCCCTGATGCAGCCTGTGGAAGTACAGGCCATACGAGCTGCTGCCATGGCCCCTTTTGCGAAGACCGACCTTAGCAAAAAGGATATGGAGAAAAATAACCTCGGGCAGGACCTCCCCTTTATATTAAACCAAACGCCATCTGTAGTGGTGAATTCGGATGCAGGCAATGGCGTAGGCTATACCGGCATACGCATACGGGGTTCCGACGCCTCCCGGATAAATGTTACCCTCAACGGCATTCCTTATAATGATGCAGAAAGCCAGGGAACTTTCTTTGTTGACCTGCCGGATATTGCTTCTTCTGCCGGCAGCATACAGGTGCAGCGGGGTATTGGTACTTCTTCAAACGGCGCAGGCGCTTTTGGTGCCAGCATTAATTTATCTACCAATGAAATAAACAAGGCTTTTTACGCATCTGCCAACAACAGTTATGGTTCTTTTAATACCTGGAAAAATAACATACAGTTCGGCAGCGGTATGCTCGGCAATCATTTTACGGTAGACGGAAGGATCAGCAGCATACGCAGCGATGGCTACATTGACCGTGCAAGATCTGATCTTAAGTCATTTTATATAAGCACCGCTTACCTGGCAGCAAAAAATTCTTTACGCCTGAATATTTTTTCCGGCAAAGAAAGAACTTACCAGGCATGGAATGGCGTGCCTGAGTATTTGCTTGGTACAAACAGGACCTATAATTCAGGAGGAACAGAAAAAACAGGAGAGCCATATGGTAATGAAACAGACAACTATGTGCAAACACATTACCAGCTCTTCTATAACCACAAATTAAATGAGCACTGGAAAGGTAACCTTGCGCTTTTTTTAACCAGGGGCAAAGGTTATTATGAACAGTATAAAGCGGGTGAGCAATTTGCTGACTATGGTTTACCAGACTATAACGATGGTACAAACCTGATAACAGAGACAGACCTTGTGCGCAGGCTTTGGCTGGATAATTATTTTTACGGTACCATATTTTCTTTACAATACCGGAAAAAGCAAACGCAACTCATATTTGGCGGAGGCTTTAACAGCTATGACGGCAGGCATTACGGGCAGATAACCCGGGCAGAAGTTCAGGCAGCCGTACCTGCTAATTACAAATGGTATGACCATACAGCTTACAAAAAAGACCTTTCCTTATATGCAAAATGGACAGAGCAATGGAACAGCAACTGGCAGAGTTTCGTGGATATCCAATTCAGGAATATTGATTATACCATAAACGGATTCCGTTATAACCCCGCATTAGAATTGGATAATAAATATTCTTTTGTAAATCCAAAGCTAGGCATCACGTATACCAACAACAACTGGCAGGCTTATGTATCCTATGCAGTTGCAGGCAAGGAACCCAACAGGGATGATTTTGAAGCAGGTGAAGCACAGCAGCCCAAAGCCGAAATGCTAAACGACCTCGAACTTGGCATCGAAAAAAAGAAAAGCAATTATTCTTTTGGCGCAAACCTGTATTACATGCGCTACCATAACCAGCTTGTTTTAACAGGAAAGATCAATGATGTGGGCGCATATACCAGGACCAATATATCCAACAGTTACCGTGCAGGTATCGAATTGCACGGTAAAACAAAGATCAGCAACTGGCTGAACGCCGATGCCAACATCAGCTTCAGTGAAAATAAAATAAATAATTTTACCGAATACCTGGATGATTATGATAATGGAGGGCAGCAAACAAGGTTCTACAGCAAAACGAATATTTCTTTTTCCCCTTCGGTGATCGCAGGCGGAAACATAAACTTTATCCCGGTAAAGAACGGAGAGATAAGCCTGGTGAGTAAATATGTGGGCAGGCAATACCTTGACAACACTTCGCAAAGATCAAGGAGCCTTAATGCTTATTATTTGCAGGACGTACGGTTAAGCTACCTGGTAGAAAATAAAATTTTAAAAGCAACCAACCTTATCCTCCAGCTGAATAATGTATTCAATAAAAGATACGAACCCAACGGTTACAGCTTCAGTTATGTTTATGGAGGGAGTTTAACAACAGAGAATTTTTATTTCCCGATGGCGGGGAGGAATTTTATGGTGGGGGTGAACCTGAGGTTTTAAACGAACCTATAAGGTTTTTTAAACCTTATAGGTTTAGTGTAGTTGTTAGATTTGTATATGCCAAATTATCACGTACCCCTTTTACCTGATCATGTCTATCATCTTTTTAATAGAGCAATTGGTAGTGAAAAATTGTTTAAAACAGATGATAACTATAGATATTTCCTTTTCAAAATGGCTCAACATATTTTACCCGTAGCTGATATTTTCACTTATAGCTTATTACCTAATCATTTTCATTTACTAATCCGTATAAAACATGAAAATCACATAATCTCCTATTTTGAACTGAAAAAGAGAAAGAAATTTAACAGCGCGAGGGATCCATTAGCTGATTTTGTAATGGAACAGTTCAGTAATTGGTTAAATGGATACGCAAAAGCTTTCAATAAAATGTACGATCGTAAAGGAGCTTTATTTTTAGATTATTTGAAGCGAAGTGTTGTAGAAAAAGACAGCGACCTCACGAGTTTTATCTTTTATATTCACAAGAATGCGGTTCATCATGGTATTTGCAAAACAATCGGAGTATGGCGATATGACGGTTATCAGGCGATACTGAGCAAAAAACCGACCTTATTATTAAGAGATGAATTAATTGAATGGTTCGGCTCTAAAGAATTATTGGTTAAATTCCATAACCAACCTGTGGAATTAAAAAATATCGATTTAAACCTATAAGGTTTAAAAAACCTTATAGGTTTTATCATTTCCCCATCTTCTCCCTCCACTCATTCATACCGCCCTGTAAATTCTTAACATTGGTGAACCCAAATGTTTCCAGCATTAAGCAGGCCTGCATACTGCGGTTACCGCTACGGCAA
>DATHEH010000380.1:0-2141 GCA_035318685.1 Ferruginibacter sp. | reverse complement strand
CCAGCCGTTTTTTAAAGCCATACAATAAAAATTTAGCCGTACTGGAAAAATTAAAGCTTAAAAGGATACTGGATGAGATGACGATCGCTGCAAAAAAAAATCACCTGTATCATTTGTGGTGGCACCCGCACAATTTCGGGGTCAACATCAGCGAAAATATGGCCAACCTGGACACTATTCTAATCCATTACCGGTATCTACATAAAAAATATGGTTTTACAAATCTTACCATGAAAGAGGCTGCAGGTTTTTAAGTTCGTTTGTTTAGCTTTACATTCTTTTAACAGCACTCTTTTTTTTACGTTTAAATGCAAAACAAAAAAATAGTTTTCCTGGCTTCTGATTGCGAATCGTCCAGGTGGGTTTATAATGCGTTGGTAAAAGATTTTGCGTTTACCGCCGCAATCATTGAACAACCCGTTTCAAAAAAAGACCTGTTCAAACGGCGGATAAAAAAGATCGGCTACATTAAAGTGATCGGCCAAACGTTGTTCTCTGTACTTGTAGTACCCTGGTTAAGGAAGAAGGCCAGGGATCGTAAAGCCGCGCTTGTAGATCAATACCGACTGAATAATACTAACTTTAATATCACTGAAACCTACAGGGTGACTTCAGTAAATGATGATGCCACCAGGCAGTTGTTGCAAAAACTGCAACCTGATATTGTTTTAGTGAATGGCACCCGTATCATCAGTAAAAACATATTACAGAGCACCAACGCAATTTTCATTAATATGCACGTAGGCATTACTCCATGGTACAGGGGTAGTCACGGTGGTTACTGGGCTTTATATAATAATGACCAGGCGAATTTCGGCACTACCATACATATTATTGATACAGGAGTTGATACAGGATCTGTTTTAAAACAGGTTTTCATTCAACCGGATAAGCGGGATAATTTTGTTACCTTTCCCATGCTCCAGGTAGCCATTGGCATTCAGGCCTTAAAGGAAGTGTTGACCGAAGTAATGACCGGGAATTACCAAATTAAGAAACATACGGAAAAAGGAATGATGTATTATCAGCCAACTATCTGGCAATATTTTTTGGGCAGATAAGTATGCACTAATTTTTCTCACAAAAGCAAAACATGAAGCCATATAACAAACCATCCATAAATACATTACAAGGTCCTTCAGGACCTATTGAAGTATTTACTTCCCTGGATGGCAACGAGAATATTGACGCGGATGTAGTGAGGGATTTTGGCGAAGAGTGGAAGAAATTTTCTGTTCATAATGATGAAAGTGTAAAGGAATTAAGGAAAGAGTATTTTGATATCATAGATGAGACCATTGTAAATAAAAATACCTACATGATCGATATCGGATGTGGAAGTGGCAGGTGGACAGATTATTTTGTAGATAAGGCCGGTTTCATAGAGGCCATAGATCCAAGTGATGCCATATTTGTTGCTGACAGGATGTTAGGAGCGAAAACTAATGTTCGTATCACAAAGGCCAGCGTTGATACTATTCCATGGGATGATGAAACTTTTGATTTTGGAATGAGCATTGGTGTTTTGCATCATATCCCTGATACAAAGCAAGCGCTGATAAGTTGCGTTAAAAAAATTAAAAAGGGGGGATATTTTTATGTGTACCTATACTATCGATTCGATAACCGGGGCTTTTTATTTAAAACCGCGTTTTACCTGTCGCATCTTTTACGCCTCGTAATATCGAGGATGCCTTCCGGGTTGAAGAAATTTACCTGCGATGTGCTTGCTATATTGGTCTACTGGCCATTGTCAAGGATTGCAGGATTACTCCACAAAATGAAACTCCACAAACTGGCAAAAAAAATACCGCTTGAGTCCTATCATAATAAACCTTTCTATAATTTACGAAATGATTGCCTGGACCGTTTTGGCACGAAACTGGAACAACGTTTTTTAAGATCGGAAATTGATGAAATGATGAAAGAAGCAGGCCTGGTTGATATAAAATTTGGTGAACACAGCGCATTTTGGCATGCCATAGGAAGAAAATTGTAATTGATTAATATAAATTACGCATCAGTCTCCATAGCGTATTTTAAACTCTTGTACCAGGCTGCGGTTTTTTTTATCATGGTTTCATTAGTGAAGCACTCCTGGTATTTTATGTATGCCTTTTCTGCGATCTTATTTCGTTCTT
>DATHEH010000379.1:0-6211 GCA_035318685.1 Ferruginibacter sp. | reverse complement strand
TGTTTAACGATGGCGATGGTACTGGTAGTGAATCTTGCAGCCTTACCAACAAAATATATAATCCCCATTTTCTTTTTTAGCCTGCTTGCAGACATTATTATTATTATTACTGCCACCGCACTTTGGATCAATTAAAAGGATCGTTTCCATACAAAGGCCCCATCATGATGGGGCCTTTGGTATCTTACCTGGTTTTTACAGCGAACAGGAACTAAATTTCTCCTGTGTACCCGACAAATATTCCATTCTTTCAGCAATCGGGAACAACAAATTATTTTCCAGGTGAACATGACGGTGCAGGTCTTCTTCAAACTCTTTTAATTCGGCAAGCGTTACTTTAAAAGTAGTACATGCGTCGGCAGGAGGGGTATAGGAATTTGTCAGTTCGCGGATCTTGTACAACAATTCTCCCGCATGATCATGTTCTGCTTCCATTATCCCAACCGGCCCGGTTATGTAACCACCGGGAAGGTCCTTTTTCTGATCTGTGCCGGTGAGTGCTTCCAGTTCTATGATCCTTGGGAACAGGATCTTTTCTTCCTTCTGCATATGTTGGGTCATTTCTTCATTTATTTCTTTAAATATCGAAAGTACTTCTGTCATATAAGGGTAGTGTGTTCCGTGTTTTTCGGTAACTTTTTCTATATGGGCGAGAATGGTTGGCATCGATTGTTTTACATAGAAATGATGATGAAGCAGGATATAACTTATAAGTTGTTCTGCATTCATGGCTTCAAAAGGGAGGTGATGATTTACCTTCGACATACCTTGTTCAAGTTCGAGTATGATCCTATCAAGCGGCAATCCTTTTTCTTCACAGGCCACAGATAATGTTCTTTTGCCCTTACAGCAATAGTCAAGGTCATGTTTTTCCAGTATTTGTACAGCATTGTTATTAAAAGTTACAATGGAAGCGAGGGTTTGTTCTGCAATGTTTGTCATAGTTTTTTTTTACAAAGATCATCTCCCATGATCAATGTATTTATGATCCAACTCATTTTGCATTTTTTATTTGCTGGCTTATATTGATAATAAGCAATCCTGTAAGCATGATCAGTGCTGCGATGAAAAGCAGTTCGTTCATAAAAGGAACTGTATTGTAATTCATGGCCATTACGCCCTGCATCATCAGGAATACCTCGTTGATGATGATGCCGCTTACGAACAGAATAATTCCTGCTATAGCCATTTTCGAAATGCGGATATTTTTTTCAGCTACCATAAATCCGAGGATGAAGAGGGTTATCACACCCAACAGCACCAAATGAAGATATCCAATGATGATGGGACGGAACCCATATGAAAGGTCGCTTAATACCGGTATGACCGAGCCTAGTTGCAACAGCAATTTTATCGATAAAGCAATTGCGGATAAACCGGTAAGCCAGCGTGCCGCCGGGGAAAATGCCTGTTTTAAAAAGGGAATGTTTTTTTTAAATACCAGCAATAGCTTTAGCCATCCTGCAACCTGTGCAAAGGCAGCGATCACGATGATGATGTAGATCCATATTGAAAAATTCATCCATAGCACAGAAAGAAAATAAGCAGGAACCATCGCTGTTGCAAAAAACAGGTATACCTGTTTTAATGATCGTTGTGATATATTATTATGGAGAAGTTTTGAAGTAACCAGGCCCATGCATGCAAAAAAGAACCAGCCATTATATTGAAAATGCAAATAAAAATATTCGGCCGCCAGGTACCAGTTCTGGTGAACAGCCCCCGTTATCATCATAAATGCCAAAGCAAAAGTGCCAACAGAGGAAACGGCATTGAAGAGCACAGCAGCTTTGAACCAGGAGTGTGACACCTCTTTCGATGCTAACCTGTTAAGGTCTTTCCAATAACTGATGCCAAAAATATAGGACACCAGTATTAAGATCGTGGAAAGGATTAAGGAGAACATCCCGTATCCTTCAATAACGAAGGCAACAAGCATCCCGTACGCGGTAATAAGATTGGCAAGTAATATCCACCTGTATTTTTTTGTGGTATTGGCGGGTGCTTTGCCGGCAAGGTATGCAATCAACAATACCATTAAAGCCTGCGTGATCCATCCCGCAAAAGCGAAATGTGAATGACCATGCTGCAGGTGTTTTTGATCCACGAAAGGAAGTGCAAAAGCTATCTTGTACCTGAGGATCACTCCCATAAAGGCTACAAGTAAGAGATTGGATAAAGTTATACGTATCCAGTGCTGTAAAGAAAATTGCATCCGGCTGTTTAAGCAAAGAAACAAAGGCCATACATGACAGCTTATGATTTCAATCATAATCAGCAATACACCTTGCCCTTATCAATAACCAGTTGACCCTTTTCCTGCAGCGAGCGGATGGCCCTGATCACCGTTTCTACACGCATACCCGTCATGTCTGCTATCTGCTGTCTCGTAAGATTGATCTTATTGCAACTTGTGCAAACATTTTTCCTCGACTGTTTAAAATAATCAAACAAAGCAGAAATGCAATGTTCGGGATTATGGTTAGCCATTTCTTTTATAAGATGGAATTTAAAGCGAAGACGTTCTGTTAACAACCTGCTGAAGGAAAAATGTATTTCAGGATTCTCTCTTAAAATTTGAAGAAATGTGGATTTGTGTAGCCTGAGAATAACAACATCGGTATTGGCAATAGCGGTTGCGGCTAAATATTCATCATCAAAAAGTGGTAATTCACCAAAGGATTCACCGGGCATTATTAATCCCTGTAAGAATTCTTTTCCATCATCGCCTATATTGACCCATCTCACGCTTCCCGAAACAAGCTGGTAATAAAAATGGGATTCGTTTCCTTCCATGAAGATAATTTCGTCTTCAATTATTTTTTTATAGGCTGCACCCCAGGCAAGTAAAGTATCGATATCGATCATAAAGTTCCATTTGTCCATCAAAACTAGCTTTTAGCTATACCACCGGGCATGATACCGGGCAGCAGGTTTTATGATCTTTCTCATGATCCTGGCTTAAAACCCGGCTATTCAGTATAAAATGGGGACATGTTTACGGGGTATTTTACAATCATTCAAATACTCTGCCAGTTTATGATTTGACGCATAAGTTCAAAAAGAGGTTTCGAGTAATCTTGTACAAATTATTATTAAAAACTTATACGTTATGAAGAAATTATCTGTTATTCTGATCCTTATAATCATTATCGCTGCATGTAACAATAATGATACAAACAACACTGCAAATGCCGACCAGTTTGATTCCACATCAATTGCGAAGAACAATCCTAATCCTGCCTATGATCCGCACAGGGGCGAAGGAAAATTTAAAAAGGTAGACCTGGCCCCAACCTTAGACCAGGCCATGGCAACAAACGGGGAAAAAGTATATAGCGTAAAATGCAGTGGCTGTCATAAAATGACAGACGAAAAATTAGTCGGACCCGGATGGAAAGGTGTTACCGGCAGGAATACTCCCGAGTGGATCATGAATTTTATTACAAATACAGATGAAATGCTTACCAAGGATCCAAAGGCCCAGGCGCAACTGGAAATTTGCCTTGTTCGTATGCCCAACCAAAACCTCTCAGACGATGATGCCAGGCATTTGCTTGAATTCATGCGTAAAAATGATGGGGTAAGATAAGGTCACACCAGGTTGGTTTCTTTAGATCTACGATCCGGAAAACCGGGTTGCCTGTAATGCTATGTCAAAAAATATCTATCAACGCATAAAATATCAACATGAAAAAGTCTTTTTTTAAAACCCTGCTGATACCGGCTGTAGCTTTGTTATTCCTGGTTACGGGATGTAAACCAAAAAATACCGGTACTGCGGTAAGTTCAGATGCTGCTGCAAAAACTTATGTTGCGCCGGGAAAATATGATGAGTTCTATAATTTTGTTTCGGGTGGTTTCAGCGGGCAGCTAAGTGCCTATGGATTGCCATCGGGCCGCCTGCTAAGGGTTATTCCTGTATTTGCTGTAGACCCTGAAAAGGGCTATGGTTACAGTGAGGAAACCAAGCCCATGCTTAATACATCGCACGGCTTTGTGCCCTGGGATGACCTGCACCACGTTCAGGTCTCAAAAACAAATGGGGATTATGACGGACGGTGGGTTTTCGCTAACGCCAACAACACACCGAGGGTTGCCAGGGTCGATCTGAAAACATTCCGCACGGCTGAGATCATTGAATTACCTAACAGCGGCGGTAACCATTCATCTCCGTTCATTACAGAAAATACAGAGTATGTTGTTGCGGGTACACGTTTCAGTGTTCCGCCCGATGATAAGAATGGTGATGTGCCCATCAATACCTACAAGCAGAATTTTAAGGGCACGATAAGTTTTATCAGCGTATCAAAATCCGATGGAACGATGGACATTGCATTCCAGCTTCAATGCCCCGGTGTGAACTTTGACCTGAGCCGTGCCGGCAAAGGCGTTTCGCATGGCTGGTTCTTCTTCTCCACTTACAATACGGAACAGGCCAACACATTGCTGGAAGTAAATGCCTCGCAAAAAGATAAGGATTTTATTATGGCAGTGAACTGGAAAAAAGCAGAAGAATATATTAAAGCAGGTAAAGGAAGAAAGCAGTCAGTAAGGTATGCGCATAATGTTTACAGCGATATCACGCATTCTGCCACATCAACCATTAAAACAGAAGTAACTGTTTTGGATGTAAAAGATTTTAAGGACCTCTGCTATTTTTTCCCATGTCCCAAATCACCACATGGCTGCGATGTAAGTCCAACCGGTGAATACATCGTAGGCAGCGGGAAGCTGGCTGCACTTATTCCCGTTTTTAGTTTTGATAAACTGCAAAAAGCGATCGCGGCAAAAGACTATATCGGCGAATTTGAAGGGATACCCATCCTTAAATATGAATCCGTATTATATGGCGAAGTAAAAAAGCCGGGCCTCGGACCTTTACATACTGAGTTTGATAATAAAGGCAATGCATATACCTCCATGTTTGTTTCATCAGAAGTAGTAAAATGGAGTCTCAAAGACCTTAAAGTGCTCGACAGGGTGCCAAACTATTATTCTGTTGGTCACTTAACAGTAGCCGGCGGCGATACCAAAACACCCAATGGCAAATACCTGGTTGCTTATAATAAAATAACCAAGGACAGGTTTTTACCAACAGGCCCGGAATTATCGCAAAGCGCCCAGTTATATGATATCAGCGGGGATAAAATGCAACTGATACTTGATTACCCAACGATTGGGGAACCCCATTATGCACAAATAGTGCCGGCTGAACTGATCAGTAAAAATTCGGTTAAGTTTTTTAAAATGGAGGAAAATAAGCATCCTTATTTTTCTAATGGAGAAGGTACCACCAAAGTTGTAAGGGAAGGTAACAAAGTACATGTATATATGACGGCCATCCGTTCCCATCTTACTCCTGATAATATAGAAGGCGTAAGAATGGGCGATGAGGTTTATTTCCACGTAACTAACCTTGAACAGGATTGGGATGTACCCCATGGCTTTGCCGTAAAAGGCGCTAATAATGCGGAGCTGCTGATCATGCCTGGCGAAACGCAAACATTGAAATGGGTTCCCGACCGCGTGGGCATGTTCCCGATGTATTGTACCGATTTCTGCAGTGCATTACACCAGGAAATGTCAGGCTATATCAGGGTATCACCCGCCGGAAGCAATGTGCCTTTATTATTTAGTACAGGAAAAAATTATCCTGCATCAGACAGCCTGAAAAAGAAGTGATGATTAAAAAGGGCAGGTTCCTGGCCTGTCCTTTTTAAGATCTGCAAAATACATAACATGAAAGATCAAAAATTACAGACATGGATAAGGGTACTGCTGGTAATTTGCGGGTTGGCATTGATACCTGTTTTGTTTGTTCCGATGTGGAAGATCGACCTGGTAGCACCACAGTATCCCGAAGGACTGATGCTGTTGATCTATCCAGATAAACTTGCAGGGAATGTTGATATCATTAATGGGTTGAATCATTATATCGGCATGAAGACCCTGCATACGGATGATTTTATGGAATTCACCATACTGCCCTATATCATTGGTTTTTTTGCAGCGGCATTTGTGTTCGTTGGCCTGATCAACAGGAAAAAACTGTTGTATATACTGTTCATTTTGTTTGTTGGCTTTGGCATACTGGCAATGTATGATTTCTGGCGATGGGAATACAACTACGGTCATAATTTAGATCCCGCAGCAGCCATTATTGTGCCCGGAATGGCATACCAGCCTCCACTGATCGGGTTTAAGCAAC
>DATHEH010000378.1:0-3834 GCA_035318685.1 Ferruginibacter sp. | reverse complement strand
ATGGTTGTTGGAGAACCCTGCAATGCGGTGCGCTGGAGATAATGTTTAACGCCACGCAGGCCTCCCATTTCTTCACCACCACCGGCGCGGCCCGGTCCGCCATGCACCAATAGCGCCAATGGAGAACCATGCCCTGTACTTTCTTTTGCGCATTCGTTATTCAATACTAAAATGCGGCCATGGTGTGTAGCTGCACCAACTACATATTGCTTTGCAATTTTATAGTCGGCAGTAACGATCGTTGAGCATAAGCTTCCTTTACCCAGTTTACTTAATGCAATAGCTTCTTCCGCATTCTTGTAGGGCATGATGGTACTTACCGGCCCAAAAGCTTCTACTTCATGTGACGGGTTTGTTATATAACCCGCGGCAGAAGCCCAGGGTAATTTATTCATCAACAATACCGGCGACATGAATGCACCTTTTACCGCATCAGCGTCCACAACATCAACGCTGTCCAGAGAGCCATAGATGATCTGGGAAGAAGCCAGTAATTTTTGTACCTGTTCTTTAACTTCCCTGCGCTGTGTTTGCCCGGCCAATGAACCCATTCTAACTTTTTCATTCAACGGATTCCCGATCGTGGTTTGCGAAAGAGATGTAGCTATTGCTTTCCATATGTCTTCCATTTTATTTTCGGGAACAAATATCCTCCTGATGCCGGTACAACGCTGACCAGCCTTTAAGGTCATCTCCTTCCTGATCTCTTTTATAAAAATATCCCACTCGGGTTGGCCCGGCGTAACGTCTTCGCCAAGTACAATGCAATTAAGCGAATCGGCTTCCATATTAAAAGGAACATTCTCTTTTAAAATATTGGGGTTGGATTTTAACAGCAAGCCCGTTGATGCAGAACCTGTAAATGTTACCACGTCCTGCGAGTTCACGTGATCAAGCAGGTCGCCTGCGCTTCCGCATAATAACTGCAATGCACCTTCAGGTAAAATTTTGCTGGCGATGATCTCTCTTACGAAAGCTTCGGTCAAATAACTTGTTATTGTTGCAGGCTTAACAATACAGGGCATTCCTGCGAGTAAATTCACCCCTATTTTTTCCAGCATTCCCCACACCGGGAAATTAAATGCATTGATATGTACTGCAACGCCTTCTTTGGGTACAAGGATATGGGTGCCCATAAAACTATTGTTCTTGCTGAGGTTGTGGCTCTCGCCATCAATACAAAAAACTTCGTCAGGAAATTTCCTGCGCAGTGATGCATTGGCAAATAAATTACCGATCCCTCCTTCAATATCAACCCAGCTGTCCGCTTTTGTTGCGCCTGTCTGGTAACTTATCTTATAAAACTTATCTAAGTGATTGCGTAAATACATGGCAAGGGCTTTCAGCATATTTCCTCTTTCATGAAAGGTCATTTTACGCAGCGCGGGGTTACCAACCTTTCTCCCGTACTCAAGAATGTCTTTAAAATCAAGCCCGGCTGTTGTTGCATTCCCAATAGGTTCTCCGGTAACCGCATTAAAAAGCTGCTGCCCTTCACCGTCCCCTGTTATCCATTTCCCGCTGATATAATTACCTAATTTCATTTACCAAATATTTGTGTTCAAAGTTAACTTAAAAACAAAAGAGGCTCTAGCCTCTTCCAAATTCAATTATAGCAGGTTAAATTGTTTTAGGTGGTGTGTTACGTGTTTATAATGCAGCAATACCCATTCTTCAAAATTCAATTCACCAAAAACAGGATGGCACGTTGTTTTGTTCACGTCGGCTGCAAAATGACCAACAAACGCATCAATACTGTTTTGTAATCCGTCGATCGCTTGTGCCATATTCGCATGTCTCAACGGAAGGGGTTCTTCGCCCAATACAGAAGACGGGGCTTTCGTATTTTCCCTGAATTCCTTATCACTTAAGAGAAACTCCTTATACTTTGGCAAATGCTCAAAAGCTGTGACCAGGTCAAATTTTATTTTACCGGCTGACACATAAAAAAAAGCTGCTACGTGCTCTGCCATCTGCTGCGCATTCATCTTACCCCACTTACCCATGGCATTAGCCTGCAGATCTTTTAATAAGGGAACAAATTGCTGTGTAAGAAAGTCGAATTTCTGCTGGTTCATATCAGTATTTATGAACACAATGTAAAACAAAAAAGCAAGCAATTATTGAATGTAGGTCTTCCTGATCAACCCGTTATTTTCTCCGCCCTTTTGTCGATCTCTTCGCAGAGGCGGTCAAATATCTCGTTGATCGTGCCTTCGCCTTTTACCATCACCACTTTGTCAAAAGCCTTATAATGGTCCGCAACTACCGCGGTCTTGGCATGGTATTCTATGATCCTCGCCCTGATCACATTCTCATTATTATCATCGCTTCTGCCGCTTGTTTGTCCTCTTTTCAACAGGCGCTTTACCAGTTCTTCCTCGCTTACTTCCAGCGCCAGCATTACGATGATGGGGGCTTTTTTAAGCTCCAGGAGATTATCCAGGGCCCTGGCCTGGGCGGATGTGCGGGGAAACCCGTCAAATAAAAAGCCCTTTGCCCCCTGATTAGTATCCAAAGCCGAGCTGATCATACCGATCACTACTTCGTCCGGTACCAGCTGGCCCTTGTCCATAAAGCTCTGTGCCTCTTTTCCGAGCGGAGTTTGCAGGCAGATCTCGTTTCTTAACAGGTCACCGGTACTAAGATGCTTTAGCCCATACTTAGCGATCAGTTTTTCGCTTTGCGTTCCTTTGCCACTGCCGGGAGGGCCAAATAAAATAAAATTAAACATAGTTGGTTACTGTCCGTATGAAGATAGCAAATATAACATACGAACTTTAATTATTCATTAACAGCTATAATAATCTCACTAAAAACTTAAAATGCCTGCTTTGCGTAGATAAAACAACTATTTATAACGAAATTTGTTGGATAATATATGCGAACGATTTTTTACCATACACTTCTTATTACAGTAATATTAGCCGGCTGTGCTGATCATGCTGTTAAACAAAATAAATCAACCAATATGGACAGCAGCAAAAAAGAGAATCCGGTCTATTCCAATACCGATTCATCCAAAGTAAATGTCAGCAATGATGAGTGGAAAAAGCTGTTGCCGGCAGATGTATATAATATTGCCCGCGAGAAAGGAACGGAAAGGGCTTTTACCGGTAAATACTGGGACCACAAAGAAGGGGGAACTTATTACTGCGCTGCCTGCGGCAATCCCTTGTTTAACAGCAATGGTAAGTTTGACAGCAATTGTGGATGGCCAAGTTTTTTTGAACCCATCAGCAAGGGAAGTATCATTTATGCTCCCGATAATACCTATGGCATGAAGCGCACGGAAGTTATGTGTGGCAGGTGCAAAGCACACCTGGGCCATGTCTTTGAAGACGGACCTCCGCCAACAGGCCTGCGCTACTGCATTAATTCCGTCATCCTCGATTTTGAAAAAGCAAAAGATGCAGCTGATGATTTTCAAAAGAAGCCTGCCGGTAAATAATTTTTAGTGTGTTATTATAACCACCCTGCCACTCATATATTTCTTTTGCCCTAACGCAGTTTTTTTTGCATCTTCATTGTTCAAATTTTAACAATGAGAAGATCGCTTGCGTTTATTTTTGGCATCAGTTTGATGCTTGCTTACCACAACAGTACCGGGCAAAAGATTTCACTTAGCCAGTTTAAGAATTTAAAGCCCCGTAATATCGGCCCTGCCGGTATGAGTGGGCGTATAACCACTATTGATGCGGTGGTTGCCAACCCGAATATTTTTTATGTTGGCGCCGCTTCGGGTGGCGTATGGAAAACAGAGAACAGCGGCAATTCCTGGGCTCCCGTTTTTGATGAGCAGCCTATTCAGAATATTGGCGCTATTGCAATTCA
>DATHEH010000377.1:0-14166 GCA_035318685.1 Ferruginibacter sp. | reverse complement strand
TACGGTTGCGGAGAAAGGCCCATACGGCAATCTCATTTGCGGCATTCAGTACGCAGGGCATATTGCCTCCTTTATGAAGCGCCTCTATGGCTAAAGCTAAATTTCGGAAAGTTTTAACATCGGGCTCTTCAAAACTCAGGGATGGATATTTGCGGAAATTCAGCCTTGGAAAATCATTCTTCACCCTGCCCGGGAATGTCAGTGCATACTGGATAGGAAGTTTCATATCGGGCAAACCCATCTGCGCTTTGATGCTTCCATCCTCAAACTGCACCATACTGTGAATGATACTCTGCGGATGTATCACTACCTCGATCTGGTTTGGCCGCAAATTAAAAAGCCATTTTGCTTCGATCATCTCCAAACCTTTGTTCATCAGCGTTGCAGAATCTATCGAAATTTTTGCGCCCATGGTCCAGTTGGGATGTTGTAACGCATGATCCCTTTTTACATTCACGAGAAAATTAGGTTTCTTACCTAAAAAAGGTCCGCCGCTTGCAGTGAGAATTATTTTTTCGATGGGGTTCCTCACTTCACCAACAAGGCATTGAAAAATGGCAGAGTGCTCACTGTCGACAGGAATAATCGGCACCCTCTTTTCAATTGCCCGCTGCATCACGATATCTCCGGCAACTACCAGCGTTTCTTTATTGGCAAGACCAATGGCTTTCCCTTTTTCAACAGCCTTTAGTGTGGGTTTGAGGCCTGCAAAACCAACAATGCCTGCAAGCATCATATCATAGGTATCAAACTCAGCTACTTCTTCCAATGCAGATTCACCCGCGAAGACCTTTATATCAGTAGATGCCAGCGCTGACTTCACCTTTTCATACTTCGTCTCATCACCGATCACAACGGCATTGGGCCTGAATTCCATGGCCTGTGTTATCAATAACTCATCATTGGTTTGTGCAGTAAGAATTTCAGCTTCGAATAATGCCGGATTAGCACGTATCACCTCCAGTGCCTGGGTACCAATAGAGCCTGTAGAACCAAATAGCGCAATACGTTTTTTAGGAGCCTGGTCGGTCATTATGTATCAAAAGTTGTAGAACAAATCTAACTTAATAATTGTTGCAACGCAATTTTCACTTTATTAAAATTGAATTTTAGGATAATATTATTCATCATATCCTTCACCTGGTCGTTACAAAGGTTGCCGATGGAACCCTCGTGTGAATGAACAGGCGACCCGCTATGGGTAAATTTGCCATGCTCAATATCAGCTCCTACTCTTTTATAAGCATCCCTGAAAGGCACACCCTGCAATACCAACTTATTCACTTCTTCCACGCTGAAAAGAAATTTATATTTTTCATCCTTCAGCAGGTCCTTTTTTATTTCAATATGACTCAACATCAGCCTGGTCATTTGCAGACATGCCTGCAGGTTTTTAAACGCAGGGATGATATGCTCCTTTACCAGTTGCAGGTCGCGGTGATAGCCGGATGGCAGGTTGGTTGTCATCAGCATGATCTCGTTGGGCAGGGCCTGTATACGGTTGCTGTGCGAACGGATAAGTTCAAAGACATCCGGGTTCTTTTTATGTGGCATGATACTGCTCCCGGTTGTTAATTCATCAGGGAACGAAATAAAAGCAAAGTTCTGGTTGAGGTACAAACAGGCATCCATACTTAACTTAGAAAGGGTTGCCGCAATATTGGCTAAGGCTGAAGCAACAATGCGTTCTGTTTTGCCTCTTCCCATTTGTGCATACACCACGTTATGGTTCAATGCATCAAAACCCAACAGGTGGGTCGTCATTTGCCGATCGATGGGAAATGATGAGCCATAACCCGCCGCTGATCCAAGAGGATTTTTGTTTACAATCCTATAGGCTGCTTCAAGTGTCAGGAGATCATCGGCCAGGCTTTCGGCATAAGCGCCAAACCATAACCCAAATGAAGACGGCATGGCTAATTGCAAATGGGTGTAACCGGGTAAGAGGTCTCCTTTATATTTTTCGCTTTGCTCAATTAATAGATCAAAAAGCTCCTTTACCGTATTTACTGTTTTTTCGATCTCGTCACGAAAAAATAATTTCAGGTCAACCAGCACCTGGTCATTCCTGCTCCTTGCACTGTGAATTTTTTTTCCAACATCCCCCAGTTTTTCGGTCAGCATTAATTCTACCTGTGAATGGATATCCTCTATCCCATCGTTCATTTTAAAATTACCGCTTTGAATGTAAGCATGAATATGTTTCAATTCTTTTTCTAATAACTGCAACTCCTCATTTGACAATAAGCCTACACTTTCCAGCATCTTTATATGTGCCAGCGAACCCAGTACATCAAATCGTGCTAAATACAAATCCAGTTCCCGATCGTTACCAACAGTGAATTTCTCCACTTCATCCAATGTTATCTTATCTTTTTGCCAGAGTTTCATATTTGAGTTGTAAGTATTAAGTAATAAGTAATAAGTAATAAGTATTAAGTAATAAGTAATAAGTAATAAGTTAGCCTCTAACTTTGCCAATTAATGCTATCAACATTGCTTTTACCTCGTTAATAAGCTTTGCGAGGACTTCATGATCTTCAACTGTGATATAACCGAGATCTTTTGCCAGCAAAAGAAAATACTCTGCTTCATTTGATGAGCCAAGCGAAATATTTAAAAAATGAGCAAAATCAGGTTTCGTATTCTTACCACAACCTTCCGCAATATTTGCTGCAATTGAGGATGCACCTCTCCTCAATTGATTCGTTAAACCATAGGTCTCCGCTTTGGGAAATTTTTCAGTTATTTTATATACCTGTAAAGTAAAAAAATGTGCTTTCTCCCAAACTTTTAAATCTTTATAATTCTGCATGCCTAAATTTACTTAATACTTATTACTTACAACTTACGACTTGTTAAACAATATGCTGCAGGATTTTAATGTACGTTTCAATTCCTTCTTCGATCTCGTTTAAATAAATAAATTCATCAGCTGTATGACTTCTTGCGCTATCGCCAGGACCACACTTCAAAACAGGCGCATTGATCAATGCTGCATCTGAACTTGTTGGAGAACCATAAGTCTGTTTTCCCAATGCAATGCCTGCCTGTACCAACGGATGATCCTTATCAATGCCTGATGAACGCAATCGCATGCTTCTTGGTTGTACATTTGATTGTACATGCTGCTTAACCCTCTCAAGTACCTCTTCATGTGTATAAGCATCTGTAACCCGAATATCAACAACAAAACTACACAGAGCGGGCACCATATTATGTGCTTTATTTTCTGTGTTGATGGATGTCACAGACATTTTAACCGGTCCCAGCGTTTCAGATAGTTTTGGGAAACTGTAGGTTTGAAACCAATCAATATCTTTTGTTGCTTTATAGATCGCATTCTCTCCTTCTTCTCTTGCTGCATGACCAGCCTTCCCTTCGGCAATACAATCCAGAACCAACAACCCTTTTTCAGCAATGGCTAAATTTGTTTGTGTGGGTTCGCCAACAATGGCACCCCCTAGCCCCCTGAAGGGGGAACCGGTGCCTGGTAATTGAAGCAACTTTTCAATACCATTTGCACCACTTATCTCTTCTTCAGCAGTTGCCGCCAACACAATATTATATTCCAGGTTTTGTTTATCATAGAAGAAAAGGAATGCCGCAATCAAACTCACCAGGCATCCTCCTGCATCGTTACTGCCAAGGCCATACAACTTCCCGTCTTCCACAATAGGTTCGAAGGGATCTTTTGTGTATTGAGGATTCGGTTTTACCGTATCGTGATGTGAATTGAGCAGGATCGTTGGCCTGGCTGCATCAAAATATTTGTTCACGCACCATACATTATTCAATACCCTGTTAGCAAGGATGGCTTTTGATCTTAAAAACTGTTCTATGATCTCTGCGGTCTTATCTTCTTCTTTGGAAAAAGAGGGTGTGGCTATTAACTGCTTTAACAGCGATACTGCATCATTATATAATATCTCATTGCTCATTGCTTAAATAATGTTCCTTTTACGTTACCTGTACAATTCAGCAGAAGGTCACCCGCATCCCCTATCAATACTTCTTTTACACCACTATCTATTGCGGCAAATGCATTGTCAATTTTTGGGAGAATGCCATCTGCCAGTTTTTTATCCTGCAACAAAGCGTTATACTTTTCTTTACTGAGCAGGGAGATGACAGAATTTTCATCATCGATATTTTCCAGTACTCCCTTTTTCTCAAAACAATAAACAAGTCTTACATCATAAGCTTTTGATAAGGCAATGGCCAAAGCAGAAGCGATGGTATCGGCATTGGTGTTTAATAACTGCCCCTTTCCATCATGCGTGAGCGGAGCAAATACAGGCACTAAACTATTGGAAAGCAGTAATTCCAAATTCCCAATTCCTAATTCCTTCGCATTTAAGTCACCAACAAATCCATAATCAATTTCCCCCACAGGGCGAAGCGTAGCGGGGATGATATTTGCATCAGCGCCCGTTAACCCAATGCTGTTACAATTAAGTGACTGCAACTTTGCCACGATCTTTTTATTGAGCAATCCTCCATATACCATCGTTACGAGGTCGATCGTTGCTTCATCGGTAATACGTCTTCCGTTTACATAGCGTGGTTCTATTCCCAATTTTTTTCCAATCGAGGATGCTATTTTTCCGCCGCCATGCACCAATATTTTTTTTGCATCAATAGCAGCAAAGTCTTTTAAGAACGGCAGTTGTGCCGCATCATCATCAAGTACATTTCCCCCGATCTTTATTACAAATAATTTGTCCATTAACCGGCTTTTAATATTTCGCTCAATACGGCCTGCGCTGCCCATATCCTGTTCCCTGCCTGTTGTGTTACCAGGCTGTTCTCACTATCCAGTATCTCATCACTCAATTCCACGTTCCGGCGAACAGGCAGGCAATGCATAACTTTTGCGTTGTTGGTCGCCTTTAGTTTTTCATTGGTCAGCATCCATCCTGCATCAGTACAAAGTACTTTTCCATAATCATTGTAGGCACTCCAGTTCTTTACGTACACAAAATCGGCATCTTTCAGGGCGCTATCCTGGTCAGTTGTTATGGTTGCGCCTTTTGTAAATGTTTCGTCCAGTTCGTACCCTTCGGGATGCGTGATCACCAGGTCCGCTTCTCCCCACGCATTCACCCATTGCGAAAAAGAATTGGCCACACATTGCGGCAATGGCTTTACGTGCGGTGCCCAGGTCAAAACAATTTTGGGCTTGCGCTTTTCTTTAAAATTGTCTTTTATAGTTACCAGGTCTGCAAGACTTTGCAGAGGATGCAATGTTGCGCTTTCCAAACTTACAACAGGAACGCCTGCATATTTAATGAATTGGCTGATCACGGTTTCCGCATAATCTTCAGCCCTGTTTTTTAAAGCAGGGAAAGTCCGTATGCATAAAATATCAAAGTACTGTCCAAGTGTTGGCGCTGCATCCTTAATATGCTCTACAGTTGTACCATCCATAATAGCGCCTTCCTCAAACTCCAACGCCCAGCCATCCTTGTCTACATTAAGCACAATGGCTTTCATCCCCAGGTTCATGGCAGCTACCTGCGTACTCAATCTTGTTCTTAAAGATGGGTTGAGGAACAATAAGCCTATTCTTTTATCAGTTCCCATGTCACGGTCTGTGAACGGACTTACTTTATAAGCCTGTGCCTTAGCAACCAGTGCAGCAATATCGGGAACGTCATTTGCAGAAATAAAATTCCGCCCCCCCGCCCCTGAAGGGGAACTCTTTAACAGACTAATTTTATTTGATTCCTTCATTTTGTTTGTTTATAGACTCTTAAAACAAAAAGGTCCCAGATGCCCTTTAGGGGATTTAGGGGTTTAACTCAGCTTTAATTGCCTGTAAAAAAATATCAGCGTCTGCTTTGGTAATATTCAGTGCCGGCAAAAGCCTGATCACATTGGGTTTTGCTTCCCCTGTAAAAATCTTATGCCGGAATAACAAATTCTTTTTAACCTCGTTTAATTCTTCCGGTAATTCGATCCCGATCATTAAACCCCTTCCCCTTACGTCTTTTATTTCAGGCAGTTTTTTTAATTCTGTGATGAGGTATTCCCCTACAGTTTCAGCATTCTTCATCAGATTCTCTTTATCCATCACTTCCAATACAGCCAAAGCAGCGGCACAGGCGAGGTGATTGCCACCAAAAGTGGTGCCCAGCATAAAATGTTTTGGCTGGATCTTAGGTGCAATAGAAATTGCGCCAACAGGAAAACCATTACCCATCCCCTTTGCCATCGTATAAATATCAGCATTCACCCCGGCAAAATCATGTGAATAAAATTTGCCTGTTCTTCCATAGCCACATTGTACACTGTCTGCAATGAACACTGCATTATACTCATCGCACAGACTTCTTATCTTTTGTAAAAATGATGCAGAAGCTACATTGATGCCGCCTACACCCTGTATACCCTCTACGATAACAGATGAGATGTGATTATGATTGAATACATGCTCAAGTGCTATTTCATCATTGAAGTCAAGAAAGATCACATTATCTGTTTCATTCACGGGTGCAATGATGTTAGGATTATCTGTTGCTGCCACAGCCAGTGATGTTCTGCCATGAAATGCTTTTTTAAATGCGATGATCTTTTTCCTGCCATTATAAAAAGACGCCAATTTTAGTGCGTTCTCGTTGGCTTCGGCCCCCGAATTACATAAGAAAAGCTGGTAATCTTCTTTACCCGAAAGCTTACCTAATTTTTCAGCAAGCTCAACCTGCAAAGGGATCTTTATGGAATTGGAATAGAACCCCAGTTTATGCAACTGGTCTTCGATACGGCTTACATAATGAGGATTCGTATGTCCTATGGAAATTACCGCATGCCCTCCGTAGAAGTCAAGGTATCTTTCACCCTTATCATCCCATACATAAGAGCCTTTGGCTTTGGTGATAGTAATGTCATTAAGTGGATATACGTCGAATAGTTTCATTATTATTACACGAATGTTTTATTTCTATGACACAAATTTTTCGGATTTCACTAATTACACGAATTAAAAATAAGAGGCTTTTAATCTCAGCCCGGTCGTTTCCTCCAGTCCAAACATTAAATTCATATTCTGTACCGCCTGCCCGCTTGCCCCCTTTAATAAATTATCAATGATGGAATGTACTACAAGCTTGTTGCCAACTTTTTCCAATTGGATAAAACACTTGTTGGTATTGAGCACCTGCTTTAAAAAGATCGGCTCGTCACTTACCACGATAAAGGGATGTGCTGCATAATATCTTTTATACAATGCGGTTAGCTCCTGCAGGCTCAGTGCACATTTTATTTGTGAGCTGATAAATATCCCCCGGGTAAAATCTCCCCGCCAGGGAATAAAATCCAGGTCAACCTTTGAGGAAGGAGCTGATTTTGATATCGATTGGCCGATCTCGGCAAGGTGTTGGTGCGACAAGGTTTTATAAGCCTGTATATTATTGGCCCTCCAGCTGAAATGAGATGTTGCGTTCAGTCCCTGCCCTGCCCCGGTAGAACCCGTTATACCCGTAGTATGAATTTCTTTTAATAAGCCAGCTTTCGCCAATGGCAATAAGCCCAATTGTATGGCTGTTGCGAAACAACCCGGGTTAGCAATATTGACAGCCTTTTTAATCGATGCCTTATTCAGTTCGGGCAGGCCATAAACAAATTTTCTTTTTTGGAATGATTCTCCCAAACGAAAATCCTGGCTCAGGTCGATGACCTTAATTTTTGAGCCGATTTTATTTTCAGACAAAAACCTATTTGCTTCTCCATGTCCAAGGCAAAAGAATAATACATCAATATTATTGCTGAGTTCAGCGGCGAATTTCATTTCTGTTTCACCCTGCAGGTCCATATGTACCGTATGCAATGCCTTGCCCCCATTACTCTTGCTATGCACAAAAATTATTTCGGCAGCAGGATGATTTAATAATATCCTTATTAATTCACCACCTGTATAACCTGCGCCGCCAACTATCCCAACTTTTATTTTACTTACCATCTGCAGTTTGTTTAACAGCGTGATAGATCATGGTTTGGTTACCAAATATCTTTGAGAATCCCCTTACATCCTGTCCGGTCCAGCCATTGTTCATCTCGCCATACTTGCCAAATTTATTGCTCATCAGGTCATAGTCAGATGCTATGCCTGTAACCTGGAAACGATAAGGCATCAGCTCAACAAAAACTTTACCCGTTACATTCTGCTGCGAATTTTCGAAGAAAGACTCAATATCCCTCATCACGGGGTCAAGGATCTGTCCTTCGTGAAGCCAGTTGCCATAAAACAAAGCAAGCTGGTCCTTCAAGTTCAATTGCCATTTGGTGAGCACGTGCTTTTCGAGTGCATGATGTGCTTTCAAAATGACCATTGGTGCAGCTGCTTCAAAACCCACACGGCCCTTGATGCCTATAATGGTATCGCCAATGTGTATATCCCTGCCGATGCCAAATGGCCCGGCAATTTTCTGTAATTCCTGGATGGCTTCTGCAGGATGAGAAAATTTATTTCCATCAACTGCAACCAATTCTCCTTTTATAAATTCAAGCTCAAGTTTTTTTGAACCGGTCCCGGTAACTTTTGTTGGCCATGCATCCTCGGGTAACATACCATTACTGTTCAGTGTTTCTTTACCCCCAACACTTGTTCCCCACAGACCTTTATTTATAGAATACATTGACTTTTCAAAATTCATCTCAACAGCTTTGCTCTTAAGATACGATATCTCTTCTTCCCGGCTTAATTTGAGGTCCCTGATGGGTGTAGATATCTCAACACCCGGGATCATGATATTGAAGATCATATCAAAACGGACCTGGTCATTGCCTGCTCCTGTACTTCCGTGCGCAACAATACCGGCGCCCAGTTTCTTTACGTGTTCTGCAATGAACACAGCCTGGCTCAACCGCTCTGCACTGACACTTAAAGGGTAGGTATTATTCTTTAATACATTACCAAATATCAAGTACTTTATGATCTTTTCATAATAACTATTGATCGCATTAACGGCAGTATGTGTTTTAACGCCAAGCTTGTATGCATGCGCTTCTATCTTTTGCAATTCATCATCTGTAAAACCACCCGTGTTAACGATAACGGAGTGCACTTCATATCCTTTTTCGTCCGTGAGGTATTTTACACAATATGAGGTATCCAAACCACCGCTAAAACCAAGTACAACTTTCTTCATCTTAAACAATTTTAAAAATTAAAAAAATGACGCAGCAATGTCTTATGCATTCCACCACCTTGCTTCTTTTGCAGGAACCTGATCAGTTTACTTTGCTTTAAGCGCATAAAGCGTTCATACAACCTGGAATGCTTTTTAAATTCCTCTTTTGTTTCTTCGGGCTCATAATGATCGGCCGGGTCAAAGAGCATTGCGGTACACATACAATTCCTGCGCTCCTTGCTCATCAGTATATCATAGTTAACACAGCTTTTGCATCCTGCCCAGAACTGCTCATCATTCGTAAGCTCAGAATAAGTGACCGGCTCATATCCCAGGTCGGAATTGATCTTCATAACTGCAAGTCCCGTGGTCAGTCCAAAGATCTTGGAATCAGGATACTTTTCACGGCTCAGTTCAAATATCCTTTTTTTGATATTTTTTGCAACACCCGTCTTCCTGAAAGAAGGAGAAACGATCAGTCCGCTATTGGCAACAAACTTGTTATGCTCCCAAACTTCGATATAGCAAAAACCAACCCAGTCACCGTCGTCGGTTACGGCGATGACAGCTTTACCTTCCGCAATCTTCTGCTCTATGTATTCGGGAGAACGCCTGGCAATGCCTGTACCTCTTGCTTTTGCAGAAGCTTCCATTTCATCGGTAATGGTTTTTGCGTATTGGGTGTCAGATGGTACTGCAACCCTGATGATAATATTACTGTTTTCCAATTTTTATAAATTGAAAGCGTGATCAATAAAAGTACTTGAGAATGTTGCGGAGATTTTTTCACTGACAGGGGCAGCTTTTAACTACTCGTCCTATCAGCATCCACGTCGGGATCGGGAAATAAAAGGGAACAGTCCTTCAACAGGATACAGAGACGCCAAAGAGGCGAATTTTGTATTAGTGATAAGTGATTTTGACTCGTTCAATTTATGCGTTTGTCTTTAGTAACGCAAAAGTATGCCATTTTGAAAAAAATGACCTAAAAAATTATTTTACAGGGGAAAACGCAGCTGAAATTTCAGTATTATTAACAAAGCTTTTGAGTTCATCGGCAATTTTACGGTCATTACTCAGCCTGGGCACCTTATTCTGGCCGCCTAATTTCCCAATACTTTTCATATAGTCGATAAAGCCATTCTTCTTTACCGGGGAGATCACCAACTGATGCAAAATATTTCCGCCAATAAGGTCATCGTAATAAACATTCTTCTTCCGCAGGTTATCATCTATCTTTTTGGCAAAAGTATTTAAGTCGGCAGGCATGTTCTCAAATTCGATGAACCATTCATGGTAACTTTTACCGGCATCGGTTGCAATTTTAGGCGCAACAGTAAATTCGGTGATATGGATATTTTCTTCATTGGCTGCCTGTAATAAAGCGGCTTCTACCTCTTCGCCGATCACGTGCTCGCCAAAAGCGGAGATAAAATGTTTGGTGCGTCCGCTTACAATTATGCGGTATGGGTTGGTTGAAACAAATTTGATGGTATCCCCGATATTATATCCCCAGAGTCCTGCGTTGCTGTTAATGATCAATGCATAGTTCTCCCCGATCTTTACATCCTTCAATGTTAATCGTGTGGGATCCTTTGAAAATATTTCTGCCGCAGGTACAAATTCAAAGAATATCCCGCTATTGGTATTCAATAATAATCCTTCCGCCTCCTGGGAATCCTGGAAAGCGAAGAAACCTTCACTTGCAGGGAATAATTCTATACAATCAATTTCTCTCCCTATGCTTTCAAACAGCTTGGCTTTGTAGGGTTCAAAATTTACGCCACCCTGTACCATCAGGTTGAAATTGGGAAACAACTCTCCTACTTTTTTGCCGCTCTTCTCAGTAAGCCTGTCAAAGTACATCTGCATCCATGGCGGTATACCGCTGATGAGTGTCATGTCCTGGCTCATCGTTTCTTCCACGATCTTATCCAGTTTTTCTTCCCATTCATCAATACAGTTGGTGGTATAAGAAGGCATCTGGTTAGCCCTCAAATATTTTGGTACGTGGTGATTAACAATACCGCTAAGTCTTCCTGTTGGTATTCCTCCCACTCTTTCCAGCACAGGAGAACCACTAAGGAAAATGAGCTTACCATCAGCGAATTTTGTTTTGCCTGTTTCAGCCATGTAACACAATAAAGCATTGCGGGCTGTGTTGATGTGATTCGGAATGGAGTCCTTTGTGATGGGAATATATTTTACCCCGCTGGTAGTACCGCTTGTCTTGGAGAAATAGATCGGCTGACCTTTCCACAATACATTATGCGTACCTTCTTTTATTTTTTCGATATAAGGTTTAAATTCCTCGTAGTCACGCAACGGAACTTTTTTTATAAAGTCTTCGTGTGTTTTGATATTTGCAAAATCATGATCCTTTCCAAAGATCGTTTTTGTACCAATTTTTACCAGGTGATTAAAAATGGATTGCTGGTCGGCCACAGCGGTTTCCATTCCTTTTTTTATTTGCTTGTATATATAACCGGCAAAAGGTTTTGCCAGCAGGGATTTGATCTTCATACTAATATTTCAACCATTCAGTGAACAAACTTACGTTCTTTTTGTGTGTGCGAAAAGGCAAGATTTATAAGCGGGAAGATCATTTACAATCGCATGACCAATCCCTGTCAAGATCGATAACGGTTACCACCACCAATGCATCTTTTTTTGGGGCAAATACGATCCTTACCCGCTGCTTGTCATGCGTAATGCCCTCAACGGGGAACGACTTACCCTTTTCATCTTTTTCGATCCTGCTGTAATTGATCTCCCCCTTTTCCAGTATCTCCTTTACTTCCGATTCGTCAATATGCCTGCATTCCATACGGCACCTGGCGTGTTTGCTGTATATTATATGAACGGCAGTGCGGTTAAATCCCCGTCCGACCAGGCCATCCGGGCGGGCCCGTCCGACCAGGTCATCCGGGCGGGCCCGTCCGACCGGGTCATCCGGGCGGGCATCGGCTGTATTTTGCTCTTCATTCCCGGGCAGAACTGCCGGAACGGTTATTTTGGTACTTGTTTGTTCGGTTGAGGGTTTTACAGGTGCTGAACTGCGCTGGTTATTTTTGACATACCAGTATAATACAGCGGCAGCCACTAAGAGTATATAAGGAAGATATTTTTTTAACATGCCGCAAATTAGAACAATTGATCTGTTAAAACATGCTAATCCATGATGCATCCGCTGCTTTTCGTTAATTTTGCCTGCAATGAACAAAACCGTTGCATTACATACACTGGGCTGCAAGCTTAATTTCTCCGAGACCTCCACCATTGGCAGGTTGCTGGAGAATGATGGTTTTGAAAAAAGGAACTTTGATGAAGTTGCTGACGTGTATGTGATAAATACCTGTTCGGTAACAGAAAATGCAGACAAGGAATGCCGGCTGCTGGTTCGTCGTATCCAACGCAAAGCGCCTGAAGCGATGGTGGTGGTCACCGGTTGTTATGCGCAATTGAAACCGAAAGAGATAGCTTCCATCCCGGGCGTTGACCTTGTATTGGGTGCTGCAGAAAAATTTAATATAGCAGTTCATTTAAAAGAGATAACCAAGGGCGACAGTGCAAAGATCTGCAGTTGCGACATTGAAGACGTGAACGAATTCACTGCATCTCATTCTATTAATGACCGGACCAGGATATTTCTAAAGGTGCAGGACGGCTGCGATTACAATTGTTCTTTCTGCACCATCCCGCTGGCAAGGGGTAAAAGCCGGAGCGACAGTATCAATAATGTTATTGCCAATGTGAAAAATATTGCTGCACAGGGAGCAAAGGAAGTGGTACTGACGGGGATCAATTTAGGTGATTTTGGAAAAGGATATACCGGGGGCAAAAAAAATGAGGAGAACTTCTTTGACCTTGTTAAAGAACTTGATGAAGTTGAGGCCCGCCCGGATGACCCGTTCGGACGGGGTATTGAGCGCTACCGCATCTCATCCATAGAACCCAACCTGCTCAGCAACGAGATCATTGAATTTGTGAGCAACAGTAAAAAATTCATGCCTCATTTCCATATTCCTTTACAAAGTGGAAGCAATAAAATACTAGGATCGATGAGGAGACGTTATAAAAGGGAATTGTATGCAGAAAGGGTCGGCCTGATCAAAACACTGATGCCACATTGTTGTATTGGAGTAGATGTGATCGTTGGCTTCCCTGGTGAAACGGATGTTGATTTTATGGAAACTTTTGATTTCCTGCATCAATTGGACATATCATACCTGCATGTGTTTACTTATTCTGAAAGAACAAATACACTTGCGGCAGATATGAAACCAATTGTTCCGCTTAATGTAAGGCATGAAAGAAATAAGTTATTGAGGAACCTTAGCTACCAAAAAATGCAGTACTTCAGTAACAGGCATATTGGTGAAACAAGAAAAGTATTATTTGAAACACAGAATAAGAACGGCATGCTGGAAGGTTATACCGACAACTACATTAAAATTACTATCCCATACCGATCAGAATGGGAAAACAAGATAACAGAATGGAAAATATAAACGATCAGCAATTAAATAAATACCAGGTCACTGTTCATTTTGATATGGACGATGATTTCATGACATTCGTTCCTCCCCACCGTGTTTACATCAACAGCCTGATCGAAAAGAATATCATTGATTATTATACCGTAAGCATGGAAAGCCAGCGGAGCTGGATGGTATTTAATGCTACAGACAAAAATGAAGTGGAACACTACCTTAGCAAATCACCCCTTTATAAATACTGGACTGTTGAGATCGATGAATTATTTGTATATGATGGGCAGTCATACCGTTTACCTGCACTGCAATTGAACTAAAAGTATCTTCTTAAAATCTCACCAGGAATCCCCTTCAATTATTCCTGTAAAAAATTTTGTTTCAATTCCTTCATACCCTTATCTTTGCCGTCCAAAATTAAAGGGAGCATAGCTCAGTTGGTTTAGAGCATCTGCCTTACAAGCAGAGGGTCCGCGGTTCGAACCCGTGTGCTCCCACAGAAACCTCACAGGAATGTGGGGTTTTTTATTGCATGCAATTCA
>DATHEH010000376.1:0-2144 GCA_035318685.1 Ferruginibacter sp. | reverse complement strand
AATATATTTATAACCGCAAGGTCGCTGGAACGCAGAGAACATTCTCAGCGTCCGTGTCTTTGCGGTTTCATTTTATAAACGATCGTTATGTCAAAATTCAGCGACTTCAATTTCTCCCGCCATAAGGCACTCATCCGTGTGGATTTTAATGTGCCCCTGGATGAAAACTTCCATATCACCGACGATAACAGGATGACCGCCACCATTCCAACCATAAAAAAAATACTGGCTGATGGCGGAGCTGTTATTTTAATGACGCACTTCGGCAGGCCCAAAAAAGGCCCGGAGGAAAAATTTTCATTGAAGCATTTGGTAAAGCACCTGCATGAACTATTGGGGGGAGAAACGAAAGTTTTCTTTGCCGATGATTGCATCGGGGAACAGGCAACGATGACTGCATCAATGTTAAGAGCAGGCGAGGTATTGTTGCTGGAGAACCTGCGGTTTCACCCGGAAGAAGAAAAAGGTGATGAAGGCTTTGCCGAAAAGTTAAGCAAACTGGGAGATGTGTATGTGAATGATGCTTTTGGTACGGCGCACCGGGCACATGCCTCTACGGCTGTCATTGCAAAATTCTTCCCTCCGGATAAAAGAATGTTTGGGTTATTGATGGAAGGAGAAGTGCTGAGCGCAGAAAAAGTTTTGCATGCCAACGAAAAGCCTTTTACAGCGATCATTGGTGGTGCAAAGGTTTCCGACAAGATACTCATCATCGAAAACCTTTTGGAGAAAGCAACTGACATCATTATCGGCGGTGGAATGGCTTATACTTTTATGAAGGCAGCGGGAGGAAAGATAGGCAAATCGCTTTGTGAAGAGGACAGGCTGGATACAGCAAAGGAATTGATGAAAAAAGCGGAAGAAAAAGGCGTTTGCATTCACTTGCCTTCAGATTCTATCATAGCGGATAAGTTTGCCGCGGATGCCGAAGTGTCTGTAGCGCCAAGCAATAATATCCCGGATAACTGGCTGGGGCTTGATATTGGTCCAAATGCGCTTGGCCAGTTCACGAATGTCATTAGCCGCTCAAAAGTAATTTTATGGAATGGCCCGATGGGTGTTTTTGAAATGGAAAAATTCCAGCACGGAACCAAGGCTGTTGCAGAAGCTGTGGCAGCAGCTACATCCAAAGGCGCTTTTAGCCTGGTTGGCGGCGGCGACAGTGTAGCAGCGGTCAATCAATTCAAGCTGGCGGATAAAGTAAGTTATGTAAGTACGGGCGGTGGCGCAATGCTCGAGTATTTTGAAGGAAAAACTTTACCGGGCATTAAAGCCATCAGCGGTTAGCATACTACTTAAAGTCCTTCTCTTTCAGGAGTTCCTGCAAAGGAACGAACGATAGCTCTTTAGGATGAGGCGAAGGAAAGACCCTGCCGGGAATAGCCGCAATAAAAGATCAGCCCATTTAAAATGTTTTGACGGCTTATACGTCTTTATAAAAAAAACTATATTACTTTTAACATCTAACACTAAAACAAAAAAATTATGAAACGCACTGGATTATTGGTCTTGATAGGAATACTTGTTATCCTTGTTTTTTGGGGATGCAGTGGTTATAACGGGCTGGTAAAGCAGGATGAGAATGTGAAGAAAGCATGGAACAATGTTGAAACGGAATACCAGAACCGTTCTGATCTTGTAGGTAACCTCGTTAATACGGTAAAGGGCGCTGCTAACTTTGAACAAAATACATTGACCGCAGTTGTTGAGGCAAGGTCAAAAGCAACTTCTGTGAATATCAATGCGGATAATCTTACGCCGGAAAAAATCGCAGAATTCCAGGCTGCACAGGGACAGTTAAGCAGTGCGCTGAGCCGTCTGCTTGCCGTAGTTGAAAGCTATCCCGACCTGAAAGCCACCGCAAACTTCACCCAATTGCAGGGCCAGCTCGAAAGCATTGAAAATAATATCAAGAACTCAAGAAAAGTTTTTAACGACGCGGTGAACGTTTACAACACCAAGGTAAGATCGTTCCCGATGAATATACTGGGCGGCATGTTTGGCTTCCACGCAAGAGAAGGTTTCAAGGCAGATGCAGGCGCAGAAAAGAAGATCGATGTGAATTTTGATGACCTGAAAAAATAATTTATCAAGTTCGTACTGAATAATAATGAACAAAAAAAGATATTCCTGGTTTATTATCG
>DATHEH010000375.1:0-2748 GCA_035318685.1 Ferruginibacter sp. | reverse complement strand
GCCGGCAGCCCCAACAAAATCAGCCCCCGCACCAAAAGAAGATAACATGGTCACCATTAAAAGCCCGATGATAGGAACATTCTATCGGCAGGCAGGCCCGGGTAAACCAATTTTTGCGAGCGTGGGTGATGAAGTAACGCCCGGGAAAGTGGTTTGTATCATTGAAGCCATGAAACTTTTCAACGAGATCGAAAGTGAAGTAAAAGGGAAAATAGTAAAGGTACTGGTTGAAGATGCAAGCCCGGTTGAATATGACCAGCCTCTTTTTTTAGTCGACCCTTCTTAAGTAAAAATTCAAAATTCACAACCCAAAAGTGCCAGGCACTTCCTGAATTTTTAATTTTTAATTTTTAATTCTTAATTGTTTTACCGTGTTTAAAAAAATACTGATTGCAAACCGTGGAGAAATTGCCCTTCGTGTGATACGTACCTGCAGGGAGATGGGCATCAAGACCGTGGCTGTTTATTCTACCGCAGATAAAGATAGTTTGCATGTAAAATTCGCTGATGAAGCCGTATGTATTGGTAAGCCTGCGAGTGCAGACAGTTATTTGAATATGGCGCATATCATGGCGGCTGCCGAGATCACCAATGCAGACGCTATTCACCCGGGTTATGGATTCCTTGCAGAGAATGCAAAGTTTGCCAAGATCTGTACAGATCACGGTATCAAATTCATTGGCCCAACGCCGGACATGATCAATTCCATGGGTGACAAGGTTACGGCTAAAGCCACCATGATCGCAGCCGGTGTACCTGTAGTTCCGGGTGTAGAAGGGCTTTTGGAAAGTGTAGCCCATGCAAAATCTTCCGCAAAAGAAGTAGGTTATCCCATTATTTTAAAAGCAACTGCCGGTGGTGGCGGAAAAGGGATGCGTGTTGTTTGGGAAGAAGCAGAAATAGAAAAGGCATTTGAAAATGCCAAAACAGAAGCCGCTGCATCTTTTAAGAATGACGGCATCTACATGGAAAAATTTGTGGAAGAGCCGCGCCATATCGAGATACAGATCGCAGGTGATCAATACGGAAATATTTGCCATTTAAGTGAAAGGGATTGTTCGATCCAGCGTCGCCATCAAAAACTGGTGGAAGAATCACCATCCCCATTCATGACCGAAGAGTTGAGAGATAGAATGGGTACGGCCGCCATAAAAGCAGCGCAGGCCATAAATTATGAAAGTGTTGGAACAATAGAATTTTTGGTGGATAAGCACCGGAACTTTTACTTCATGGAAATGAATACCCGTATCCAGGTGGAACATTGTGTAACCGAGGAAGTGATCAATTTCGACCTTATAAAAGAACAGATAAAGATAGCCGCGGGAGAAAAAATAGTGGGTAAGGCCTATTACCCGCAGATGCATGCAATAGAATGTCGCATCAATGCGGAAGATCCTTATAACGATTTTCGTCCTTCACCCGGAAAGATAACCGTGCTGCACCAGCCCGGCGGCCATGGGGTAAGGGTAGACAGTCATGCATATGCCGGCTACGTTATCCCGCCGTATTACGACAGTATGATCGGCAAACTGATCGCCATTGCACAAACCCGTGAAGAAGCCATCAATACGATGAGCAGGGCATTGAGTGAATACGTTATCGAAGGTGTTAAGACCACCATTCCTTTTCACCAGCAGTTAATGCGGGATGAGAATTTCAAGAGCGGCAACTTTACCACCAAGTTCCTGGAAGGATTTACTTTACAATAAGATGAATAGAAAATATATGGAACAGCCCTTCATTTTGAGGGGCTGTTTTATTTCTCTCCAACAGCAACCAGCATCTCGCAAGGCCCTCTGAAACCGCTCACATTTTCAAATTGCTTTAACGCTTCCCCGATCTCTATCCATACTGATTCTTTTTCAGTGTCAGTTAATCCACTGAGCATTTGGTGCAGCGCACCGAAAGACTCCTGTTCAAACTTAACACATTCCTTTGCGGAAGACATGAGCAAAGGAGAATCAATTGCTATAGCGCTTACATTTCGAAAGCCCGCCCGTATAAACGCTTCTTCTATCACGCCCGGTGCGCCAAGACTGAAGGGCCCCGGCTGCCCCGGTAATGGCGGCGGAAGTTTAGCCCGGTTGCGAATGATGGAAACAGGAAGAGAAAAGAATTTGTTCTTTTCAGGAGTAGAATAAACAATGGCGGCAACCTTTCCTCCCGGTTTAAGTACCCGTAACATTTCCTTCAACGCTTTTTGCTGGTCGGGAAAATAAATAAGGCCCACCCTCGAGATAACAATGTTGAAACTTTCATCTGGGAGATCAAGGTTCTCCCCGTCCATTACCGCTGTTTCAATATTAGAAAGCCCCTCCCCGATAGCCATTTTTTGTGCAAACTCAAGTATGTTCTTTGAAATATCGGTAGCAAGTACGTAGCCTGTTGGGCCCACTTTTTTAGCGGTTGTAACAGATTGCCCGCCTGCGCCGGCAGCAATGTCCAGCACACGATGACCCGTAGAAACACCGGCCATTTCCAGCATCTTATCGGTTGCCCCGCCAAGCCACTGGTGGAGTGTAGGGCTCCAGCGATACCAGGCTTCCGCAGCTTTTTGCCACTGTTTACGGGTAGTGTCTTTATATACGATCGGATCGAATACGGCTTGTTCCATAACGTAGATTTTAAGTGTACACAAAATTAGGAGAAGGCGGTTATTACGGCTGTAACATTTGATCCAAAAAATTGCATTTTTATGCCATGCAATTCAGGAATTTTGTTTTGACAGCTGTAAAGGGAGTGTATTAA
>DATHEH010000374.1:0-2591 GCA_035318685.1 Ferruginibacter sp. | reverse complement strand
TAACTTGCTGATACGTGTAGCCGCAGGTTATTCCAGCCTATGCCTGCACCTGCAAATGCGGTGTTTGATCCACCAGTGAAACCCGCTCTTGCAAAGAACTGGCCGGCAAAGCAGTACTGTAAACCCGCAATAACATTCACTCCCTTATCTTCTTCTTTGACCAGTTCTGCACCAATAAAAAAATCATCAGATGCATCGTAACCAAATCCGAGTTTGTATGCGGAAGCTAATTTTTCATCCTGGCGCTTACCTAATTTTCCACCAACAGGATTATAGATATGGATGCCTGTATTTAAACGGGATGTCAAATAAATAATGGTACCGATCTCAAAATTTATTGAAGAAGCATTTCCATAAGCCGGTATACGGTAAGCATAATAGTTGAACTGAACGCCAAGGGCTGCCTTCCTCCCGGCATTCCTCGCATAGGCCAAACCGATCTTTTGTTCATTAAAATTTTTAAAGCCTGCGTAATTCAGCTGCAATCCGAAATTTCCCAAGCGGGTTGGGAAAGCAGCGCCAACGATATAAGCACTGGTTTCCTTTAGCAAAAACCTTCTTTCACCGTGTATCCCGATACCTGCATTTTTTGTTTGAGCAAGTGCCGCCTGGTTGCCGGTAAAAGACAAAGCATCATTTTGCCCCTGGCTGTAAGCCGATAAACTTATATAAGGCTGTGCAAGTGAATAACGAAGTGATTGTGCATTTACAGGAGGGAAATTAATAACACAGATGAATAATAAAAAAATCGTTTTCATCTGTAAAATAATACATCAACCTTCTAATGAGTAGGGGAAAATCAACCAATAGTTCTGTATTTTTGCCCCATGCAAATTTTAGATGGCAAAATCGTTTCCCAGGCCGTAAAAACCAATATAAAAGAGAAGACCCTTCTTTTAAAAAACCAGGGCAAAAAGACCCCTCACCTTGCTGCAATTTTGGTGGGCACCAACGGTGCAAGTGAAACTTATGTGGCAAGTAAGGTGAAAAATTGTGAAGAGGTCGGTTTCAAAAGCACTTTGATCCGTTTTGATGAGCATATTGCTGAAGCGGAGCTAATAAAAGCAATCGAAAAACTGAATACTGATGATGACGTGGATGGTATCCTTGTGCAACTTCCGTTGCCCAAACAAATAAGCGAAGAAAAGATCATCAACATCATTCACCCGGGTAAAGACGTGGATGGTTTTCATCCCATGAGCATTGGTAAAATGGTACAGGGCCAACCTGCGTTTATACCGGCTACTCCTTACGGCATATTATTGATCCTGGAACATTATAAAATTGAAACAGCTGGCAAGCACGCCGTAGTGATTGGCCGCAGCAATATTGTAGGCAGGCCCATCAGCATCTTATTAAGCCGCAATACCTACCCCGGCAATTGCACAGTAACGGTTTGTCATAGCCGCACAAAGGACCTGGAAAAAATATGTTTACAGGGAGACATCATCATTGCAGCTTTGGGTATCCCGGAATTTTTAAAAGCAACCATGGTAAAAGAAAATGCGGTAGTGATCGATGTAGGTATCACAAGAGTGGCGGATGAGACAAAAAAGTCAGGCTTTGCATTAAAAGGCGATGTTGATTTTGTAAACGTTGCTCCAAAATGCAGTTATATAACCCCGGTACCCGGAGGTGTTGGATTGATGACCATTGCTGCATTGCTGATGAATACGTTTACCGCATGCGAAAATAAATACCTATAAAAGTTAGTGCTATTCTTAAAAAAATGATCCAGACAAAAAATATGGTTACAACAGCCCTGCCGGTAATGGAACATTTTTACACTTTGCAGGGTGAAGGATTTCACCAGGGAAAAGCGGCTTATTTTATACGCCTCGGCGGATGTGATGTTGGCTGCATTTGGTGCGATGTAAAAGACAGCTGGGAAGCTGATGCACATCCAAAGATGGAAGTGGACAGCCTGGTAGCAGAAGTTAAAAGAACAGCTGCAGAATTGGTGGTGATTACCGGCGGTGAACCTTTGATGCATAACCTTGATGAATTAACAGGAGCACTTCATGCTGCAGGCTTAAAAACAAATATTGAAACATCCGGCGCACATCCTTTAAGCGGCAACTGGGACTGGATATGTTTGTCACCCAAAAAATTTAAAGCGCCATTGCAGGAAATTTTACCTCTTGCCAATGAATTAAAAGTAGTGGTATTCAATAAGTCTGACTTTGACTGGGCAGAACAATATGCAAAAGAAGTTTCAGCGGATTGTAAATTGTACCTGCAACCGGAATGGGATAAAGCTGCCCTTGTTACACCCATGATCATTGATTACATAAAAGCAAATCCAAAATGGGAACTAAGCCTGCAGATCCATAAGTATATTAATGTTCCCTAAAAGAAAGTTATAATTCTTTCAGAAAGGCCGGATCAGCGTAGTTTTAGTTCTAACTTTATCCATAGAATCCATACAATATGCAAAAAATAAATGCACATATCCTTCGTACGCTTCTTTCATTTTTAATTTTTAATGCTTCATTTTTAATTACAAGTGCGCAATGGTATGACCCGGAAAAAGTAAATAAAAAAGCCGGCGAAATATATGCAAAGGCTTATGAAGATGCTACGAATGGTAA
>DATHEH010000373.1:0-2840 GCA_035318685.1 Ferruginibacter sp. | reverse complement strand
AAAACGGGTGGCTTTTTGTTGTTGAATAGCTTTGTTATATAAAAAAATGAACGTACCTTTGCGCCGCTGAAAGGTGCAGCAGCAATCAGGATGGAGCTGTACTTATTTAGCATACCATGAGAGTCTAACAATCATATTAACCCCGGTTCGCTTGCAGCGTTCTTAATTACAGGGGTATGCTTTTTACAAGCAAAAAGATCAGCAAAGAAACAGAGTACAAGAGTGCGACGCCAATGAAGCTGAACAGGAATTCAAAAGCCGGGCACAATAACAATAAAATACAAACAATAAACAGTTAATAAAATGGGAGACTTACGTTATCAAAGAAATTTCGGGATTGCCGCTCACATTGATGCAGGCAAGACGACCACAACCGAGCGTATATTGTATTATACCGGTGTGAATCATAAAATAGGTGAGGTGCATGATGGCGCCGCAACTATGGACTGGATGGCACAGGAGCAGGAAAGGGGTATTACCATTACTTCAGCGGCTACCACTTGTTTTTGGAATTTTCCAATGGCTAATGGCAAAAAAACACCTGATACCCATCAATACAAATTCAACATTATCGATACCCCGGGTCACGTGGACTTTACCGTAGAGGTAGAACGTTCCTTACGTGTACTGGATGGTTTGCTGGCTTTATTCTGTGCTGTATCCGGCGTGGAGCCACAGTCTGAAACTGTTTGGCGCCAGGCTAACCGCTACAAAGTACCACGTATCGGGTTTGTAAATAAAATGGACCGCAGTGGTGCCGATTTCCTGAATGTTGTAAAACAGGTAAAAGAAATGCTTGGTGCTAAAGCCGTGCCTTTACAGTTACCTATTGGTGCAGAAGACAACTTTAAAGGTGTGGTGGATCTGATCGCCATGAAAGGAATTGTATGGGATGAAGCAGGGCAGGGTATGACCTTTGATGAAGTGCCCATCCCCGAAGATATGGTTGAAGAAGTTAACGAATGGAGACAGCATTTGATTGAAGCTGTTGCAGATTATGATGATAAATTATTAGAGAAATTCTTTGATGATCCTAATACCATATCTGAAGATGAAATTCATGCAGCAATCCGTAAAGCAACGATCGATATTTCTATCATCCCGATGATGTGTGGTTCATCTTTTAAAAATAAAGGTGTACAAACTGCATTGGATGCTATTGTTCGTTATTTACCGGGCCCCCTGGATATTGAAGCGGTTAAAGGAACTAATCCTGATACCGGCGAAGAGTTATTACGTCATGCAGATCCGAAAGAACCATTCAGTGCCCTGGCATTTAAGATCATGACAGATCCTTTTGTGGGACGTCTTGCGTTCTTCCGGGCTTATAGTGGCCGTTTGGATAGTGGTAGTTATGTTTTAAATACCCGTACAGGTAAAAAAGAACGTATCAGCCGTATCATGCAGATGCACGCCAACAAACAAAACCCGGTTGACTTTATTGAAGCAGGTGATATTGGAGCTGCGGTGGGTTTTAAGGATATCAAGACCGGTGATACTTTGTGTAACGAAGACAACCCGATCGTGCTGGAAGCAATGACCTTCCCTGAACCGGTTATCTCTGTAGCAGTAGAGCCAAAAACACAGGCCGACGTTGATAAGATGGGTATGGCCATTGCCAAATTGGTAGAGGAAGATCCTACATTACGCGTTAAGACAGACGAAGAAACCGGCCAGACCATTTTAAGTGGAATGGGTGAGTTGCACCTGGAGATCATTGTTGATCGCATGCGTCGTGAGTTTAAAGTTGAAATTAACCAGGGTGCTCCGCAGGTGGCTTATAAAGAAGCTTTCCATAATTCAATTGAACACCGTGAAACGCTTAAGAAGCAAACAGGTGGTCGTGGTAAATTTGCCGATATCATTTTTGAGATCGGCCCCGCTGACCCGGAGTTCTTAAAAGACAAAGAAATTAATAAAGGAAGTAATTTCCAGTTTGTTAACGGTTTGTTTGGTGGTAGTATTCCAAAAGAATTTGTACCGGCCATTCAAAAAGGTTTTGAAACAGCGATGACAACAGGTGTACTTGCAGGCTACCCGATGGAGAGCATGAAAGTACGTGTGTTTGATGGTAGCTTCCACCAGGTGGATAGTGACGCGATGAGCTTTGAACTTTGTGCCAAGCAAGGATACCGCGAAGCCGGCCGTAAAGCAAAACCTGTTTTATTGGAACCGATCATGAAAGTGGAAGTATTAACCCCTGACCAATACATGGGTGACGTTACCGGTGACCTGAACCGTCGTCGTGGTATGTTGGAAGGTATGGATAGCAAACATGGCGTACAGGTGATTAAAGCCAAAGTGCCATTGAGCGAAATGTTTGGTTATGTAACGCAACTGCGTTCTTTATCAAGCGGCCGTGCAACTTCTACCATGGAGTTCAGTCATTATTCTCCTGCACCAAATAATATTGCAGAAGAAGTGATCGCCAAGCAAAAAGGTAAAGCGAGGATAGGAGAAGAATAATAAAGCAATAGCTGATAATAAAACCCCATTCTGTAAAGAGTGGGGTTTTTTATTGCTGAATGTGGAAGTTTTTCCCAGGTTTC
This sequence comes from Ferruginibacter sp., assembly GCA_035318685.1. Lineage (GTDB taxonomy): Bacteria > Bacteroidota > Bacteroidia > Chitinophagales > Chitinophagaceae > Ferruginibacter. The sequence continues at coordinate 291 of DATHEH010000373.1, read as the reverse complement.
TTTATCCTGAAGTACCGGCAAAGCATTACTGCCTGTTGGCATAATAAATGTTTCATACAGATGAAAGACCAGGCAGGCATTGGATGATAATTGTTTCCGGGTCATATATTAATTATAGAAAATAAAAATGTTTAACTATGAGAAAGATCATTTCTAAAGTGATCATGATTTTTGCGATAGCATTATCATTTTCAGCAATAGCAGACGCACAGGTTTATGTAAAAATTCGTCCGCCATTGCCGGTTGTAAAAGTAAGGCCACCAGCCCCGTCACCGGCCCATATCTGGGTAG
>DATHEH010000372.1:0-2352 GCA_035318685.1 Ferruginibacter sp. | reverse complement strand
ACGGAAGACAATAAGGTTTATGAGAACAAGATAAAAGGTGAAGAGACCGTTACGTTCCCGCATAAGCTTTCATCAATTGATATAGCCGTTAAGCCGGAAGCATTCAGAACAACGCCATTTGCAAATACCTATACTTTCGATTTCGCAAAAACTGCAATTGAAAATGAATCGCTGGGAAAAAATTCGGTTACCGATTTTTTAGCTATAAGTATTTCTGCCACGGATTATATCGGGCATTCCTTTGGCCCTAACTCTGTTGAAATAGAAGATACCTATTTGCGCCTTGACAAAGACATTGCAGATTTTTTACAATACCTGGATGCAAAAATGGGCAAGGGTAATTATACTGTTTTTTTATCGGCAGATCATGCCGTAGCACATATCCCTTCCTTTTTGGCAGAACATAAGATACCAGCAGGAGTTTTTGATGATGCTGACATCCGGCTTGAACTGAACCGCATGATCGATAGCAATTTTGGAGTAAAGAATATGGTACAGAGCTTACAAAACTACCAGGTTTACCTGAACACCGATGAGTTGGAGCGGCGGGGTAAGGATGTGACGGCTGTCAAAGAGGCCATCATTAAAACCCTGCAGAAGAAGCCGTTCATTTTGACAGCATTTGAAACAGGTAAGCTGGCCTTAACTAATTTACCCGAGCCACAAAAGAAGATGTTCGCCAACGCTTACAATATCAAACGCAGCGGCGATATACAATTCACTTTAAAGCCCGGTTATTTTGATGGATGGAATAAAGGCACCACGCATGGGTTATGGAATCCTTATGATGCACATATTCCTTTACTGTTTTTTGGCTGGGGCGTAAAACCCGGCAAACTGCACAGGGAAACGTATATGACAGATATTTCTCCAACACTGGCAGCAATGCTTAAGATACAAATGCCCAGCGGGAGTGTGGGGAAGGTGATAGAGGAGGTGATTAAGTAAGCTAAGAGAATAAAAGAGAAAAGAGTGAATGGCAAGGAGGATAAAGCAGGGATGGGAATGACTGAAAGCAAAAGGAGAAAAAGAGAAACATAATATCTCTTTTTCTCCTTTTCTCTTTTGATCTCTTTATTGTTTTACAAATTTTGTCTCTGCTATTCTTTCATTATTGTGAATGAGTACAACAATATAATTTCCGTTTGGAAGCGATGATACACTTTCAGATATTGTATGCTTACCGGCATTCACAGCAGCCGTCATTGTCTTCACTTCCCTTCCTTCTGTGTTATAGATCTTGCACAGTAAATTCGCCGCTTCAGAAATGGTAAGTGTTATGTTCAGTTCATCATTGACCGGGTTAGGATTTATCCTGATCATTTTTACAATGGAATGGTTGAACATTACCGGAACGATATTGGAATATTTGAACTTCCCATCCATATCGTATTGCTTTAAACGATAAAAGTTCATCCCGTTAATTGCATTTATGTCAGTGAATTCATAATTGGTGGGTGCTGAACTGTTGTGGTACCTGCTCGTAACATTGCCGGTCTTTTCGAACCAGGTTCCGTTAAGGGAGCGTTCTATCTCAAAGCGGTCTGTATTGATCTCCTGCGAGGTGGTCCAGTCCAATTTAATTATTTCATCCTGCTGCCTGCCAGTGAACTTTGTAAGTTGCAACGGGAGAACAACATTATTTATATTGACCCAGATAGGTGAGGTCCAGATAATATCGCCATCATCCTGCGTGATCTTTGCAAAATAGTAGAACCTGTCGTACAGCAAGCCAAGGGTGGAATGTGTATAGTTCAGGGTATTGCTGCCTGTATTTGATGTTAAGATAGTGGCATTCGTTAGTGAACCCGGTGTTCCAAAATAAAGTTCGATCTGGTTAGTCATATCCTTGGGGTCGCCCGGTAAATCAGGATCATTTACAGCAACAGATATAGAAAGGTTGGAAGTACTATTGAATTCACTTCCCATGAAATGACCGTTGATGATAAAATTTACTTCGGTATTCCAGTCATCAGAAGCATAAAATCGGTTGGCCTTGTATGCCGACATGATGCTATCCCTGGTTAAGGTGGTAGCGAGTATAACTGTTCTTGATCTGCTCGTTCTTCCAAATGTTGTATTATGGTCGTCATGGTCGATGGTTGGCCCTAAATGATAACCTTTTGCCAACGCGGAGAAGAATGTTGCTTCAAATAAAGCGGCGGATTGATCAGTATAATCTGTTGTTGTTGAAAATTCATTTCCGCTCCTCACTGCTAAACCTACTATAACACTATCGGCAACGCTTTTAAAAGATGTATTTAAAATATCTCCGAAATCGCCTGGTTGCGGGTGTGCCAATGTGCAGAAAGCGGTGGGGTAAGAACGGACAATTGACCAGAAATTGGTAAA
>DATHEH010000371.1:0-13810 GCA_035318685.1 Ferruginibacter sp. | reverse complement strand
CATTCACCGGCGTACTTAAACCGTAACCATTATTTTCAATGATGAAGATAACAGGCAGGTCCCACACTGCTGCAGTATTCAATGCTTCATGAAAATCACCTTCGCTTGTGCCGCCATCACCTGTAAATGCAAGAGATGCTTTTGCATCCTTGCGTAATTTATAGGCGAGTGCAACGCCATCTGCTATGGCCAGTTGCGGACCAAGATGCGATATCATGCCACAGATATGATGCTCTTTTGTACCAAAATGAAAACTTCTTTCACGCCCCTTGCTATAACCTTCCTTATTACCCTGCCATTGCATGAATAGTTTACTCAAGGGCATATTGCGTGAGGTGAATACGCCGAGGTTACGGTGTAAGGGCATTATCCATTCATCCTCCTGCATGGCCATGGTTGCGCCCACAGCAATGGCTTCCTGCCCGATGCCGCTGAACCACTTGCTTATTTTACCTTGCCTTAACAAAACCAGCATTTTTTCTTCTATCATTCGCGGAAGAAGCAACTGCTTGTATGCAGAGACCAGTTCTTTAGTGCTTAAATTTTTTCTATCGAATTGCATACCTGTAATTTGGATTTACAAAAGTAACTGAAGTTCTACAACAAAACTGTGTGAAAATGGCTTTTGACTTGGTGAGGTTTTTCTTTGATTTTTCTTTAACAGTTAAAGTTTGTGCATAGCGGTATAAGCCTGCATCTTAGCCTAAATTATGAAATAAGCCCACAACTAAAATCACTAAAACTAAACATTATGAAACTAAAAACTATTTCATCAATAACTGCTCTGATTCTTTTTGCCACATTTGTTTTCAGCTCTTTTGTTTCTCCACCTTCTCCCCAAAAGAAAAAAAGAAACGCAGCTAACCCTAAAATACAAGTAGCCATTTTACTGGATGTAAGCGGGAGTATGGACGGCCTTATTGAACAGGCCAAGGCGCAATTATGGAATATGGTAAGCACCATGGGAAAAGTAAAATGCAATGAGAACGTATCTCCCAAGATAGAGATAGCTTTGTATGAATACGGGCGCACAACCAATGATGCGCAAAAAGGGTATGTAAAGCAGATCAATGGCTTTATTAATGACCTTGATTCCCTCTCTCAAAATTTATTCAGTTTAAGAACAAATGGCGGCGATGAATTTTGCGGCCAGGTGATTTATAGTTCCCTGGGTGAATTGAAATGGGATGCTGCGTCGGAAAATTATAAAGTGATATTTATTGCGGGCAATGAAGATTTTTTACAGGGTAACGTTCACTATACAAAGGCCTGCACAGAAGCAAAGAATAAAGGCGTGATCGTGAATACCATTTATTGCGGCGATAAAATGCAGGGCATAAGGGAACACTGGAACCTTGCCGGCGAATGTGGCAACGGCAGCTATACCAACATCAATCAAAATGCAAGAGAAGAAGAGATACCTACCCCTTATGACACTATGATCTACTCACTCAACACTAAGCTGAACGGTACTTACGTTGCTTACGGGTATGCGGGCGCAGGGAAAAAAATGAAACAGGAGCAGATGGATGTTGCCAATGCAACAATGAGTAAATCTGCAGGTATTAAAAGGATCAATGCAAAAAGCAGCGGGAGGGTTTACAATAATGCGCAGTGGGACCTGGTGGATGCAAAGGATATGAACGGGGATGCCATATTTGATAAAATAGACAAAAAGGATCTCCCCGACAGCTTAAAAAATAAAAGCAAGGAGGAATTGAAAAAAATTATTGATCAAAAAAGTAAGGAGCGCAGCAATATTCAAAAAGAAATAGCGATCAATAATACAAAAAGAGATGTTTATATAGCTGCTGAAAAAACAAAGAACGCAACCAATAGGAACAACGCGGCCACATTAGAAACAGAAGTTGAAAAAATAATCAAAGAGCAGGTGAAACGGCACAATATGCAGATCAGGTAGAGAGCTAAGAGCAAGAAAGAGAGAAAGGGGGAAAAAAATGCATTTCTCCTTTCTCTCCTTTTCTCTTTTTATCTCTTAGCTTTTACCTCTTAGCCAATATTTTTTTTCTTCACTTCTTCGGGAAACGCCTTTTTATGTACAAAAGAATTGAAGAAGGAAAGCAGTACACTGAATAATAGCGCATGCCAGAAACTTTCCACCTTAAAGCCTCCCACAAAATGATCGTCTATTAAAATGATGCATGCATTGATCACGAATAAAAACAATCCCAGTGTAAGTATTGTTGCGGGTAAGGTAAGTAAGATGAGCAATGGTTTTATTATCGCGTCTAAAATAGAAAGAATTACTGCAACGAGTAATGCAGTGAACATGTCTTTTATTTCTATACCGGGTAAAATATAAGCCAGTATAAAAACATTGACAGCGCACACGAGTATTTTAAGCAGCCATTTTTGCATGTCCTAAATTACAATTAGTTCGTAAAAGTCCCCGGGAACCAAATATTTTTTAGCCAGCTGCCGCAATTCTTCTGCAGAAATGGTCTTGATCGTTTTAACCGAATCATAAAAATAATCGCTGGTAAGATTGTTCAGGATGAGGTTCTTCAAGCGGCCCATGATATGGAAGGGCCCGTCAAGATCTCCCAGTATGGTCCCTATTAAATAATTGCGTACCACCAGCAGTTCTTCTTCATCCACCAGTTCTTCCCTCAACAGTTTCATTTCTTTGTATATCTCCTCAACTGCTGCTTCACAAACATCCTTGCCCGCTTCTGTACTGATGAGCCATGCTGATTCCTGTATATGGTTCTGTACATAACTATGAATGCCATAAGTATAGCCTTTATCCTCCCGGATATTACTCATCAGCCTGGAACCAAAGAACCCGCCGAAGAGAGTATTCAATACCATTACTTTCATGAAGTCGGGGTGATGACGGTTAGGAAAAGGCCTTAAGATGCGAATAGCACCCTGCACACCATCCGGGTCGTTTTGTACCCTGTGCTTTTTTTCTGCAGCCGGACCAGGTGAAATGCGATCTACGGCAAACGAAGGTTTCGATATGGTAAGTTCGCCAAATGCATTATTCAATTGCTGTTGCAGGTCAGCAGGGAGTTTGCCTGAAACGAACATTACACAATTACCATTAAGATAGTATTGCTTAAAATATTCCCTGAGCGATGCGCTGTTCAATGCATCAATATCTTCCGGGTTGGTATAGGTTCCGTATGGATGGTTTTCGCCGTAGAGGTATGCGTCGGATAAACGGTTGGCAACAAAGTCACATTTTTTAAGTTGCACACTTAACCTTTGTTTGGAGTTCTGCTTGTAAATATTCAGTTCTTCTTCGGGAAAAACGGAATCCGTTATCATCTCTTTTATTACCGGTAATAATGCGGGCAACTGTTTACTAAGCGTAGATAAAGTGATGACGGCTGTTTCATTATAACAGCTCCTGTTGCAATAAGCACCATAGTATTCAAAATCCTCGTTGATCTGGAATGCCGTTCTTTTGCCTGTTCCGTTCTTCAATAAATAATTGGTGGCCGATGCCACAGATCTCTGTTGCTCAAACCAGTTGCCTGCATAAAATACCATTTCGAGCTGGAGCACTTCCTGCGCACCGGCATCAATGGTATACACGGGAACGCCGTTATCCAAATTGAAAAGTTCGTAAGGTTTTAGCTGAAGGTCAAATTCGATGGCATCTTTTATATGCGGCGCTTTTAGTCGGTCCATTTATTTTTAGTTATTGGAATAATAATACAGCGTATTAGAATTCTTTTCATCAAAGATTATTTTACTTTCATTTAATATCTCTTCTGCAGTTACTGCTTTATACCTGTCGAGTTCCTTATTGATAAGATCGGCGTCACCCAACAATTCATACATCGCAATACTTGCAGCACGGCTCATCACGCTCATATCTTCAAATGCCATCATGCTTTCGGTCTTGTTCTTTACTTTTTCGAGTTCTCTTTCGGTAATGCCTTCGGCCTGCAATCTTTTTATCTCTTCCTCCACCGCCGCCTCTGCATCCTTCATGTTCACGCCTTTGACCAGCTTCCCTTCGATGGTCAACAGCCCGGCATCTGTACTGCCCAGGTGATAACATTCAATGTTGCTGAACAATTGTTTTTCTTTTACCAGCGACTGGTATAATCTTGATGAGCCGCCGCCGCTTAAGATCTCTGTTATCAGGTCGGCAGTATAATAACGCATGTCGGTACGGGGATAAATGTGCCAGCACTTATAAAGCGCATCCAGCGGAACATTGGCTTTAACTTCCATTTTCCTTGCTGCATTCTGTTTTGGCTCTATGGGAAGCGTGCGTGTATATTTTTCTCCCGCAGGAATAGGGCCAAACCATTTTTCTGAAAGTCGCTGCACTTCTTCCAGGCTCACATTCCCTGCAACTACCAAAATGGCATTTGACGGGTTATAGTGCTTTTTAAAGAATGCTTTTACGTCTTCCAGTGTGGCATTTTCAACATGACTGAGTTCCGCACCGATCGTCATCCAGCGGTAAGGATGTTGCTTATAAGAGAGTTCCCTCATTTTATGCCACACATCGCCATAAGGTTTATTGATATAATGCTCTTTAAATTCCTCGCATACAACTTTGCGTTGCACCTCCAGGCTTTTTTTACTGAATGCCAGCGAAAGCATCCGGTCACTCTCCAGCCAAAAAGCGGTCTCGATATTTTCAGCGGGCAGCTGGCAGTAATAATTGGTAAGGTCATTGGTGGTGTAAGCGTTGTTCTCTCCCCCCGCCAGTTGCAGTGGCTCATCATAAACCGGGATGTTGACACTTCCGCCAAACATCAGGTGCTCGAACAAATGGGCAAACCCTGTTTTGGCCGGGTGCTCATCTCTGGCGCCCACGTCATACAAAACATTCACCACTGCCATCGGTGTGCTTTTATCCTCGTGAAACAAAACCTTCAGGCCATTGGCCAGGACAAACTTTTCAAACTGGATCATGTGCAAATGTACGGAGGAGAATCTGCAGGAAAAATTGTTTAGCGGATACTTCTGGTATTAATAGTAAGTTCTTTCAGCACATTAGCTCGTTTCACAATAACTTTTATTGATGCGTTGGGTGTTTGCAGGATATTTTTATACGCCTGTATATTGCCGGAAAGATTTTTATCTACCCCAACGATCTCGTCGTTTACTTTGAACTTTGCTTTGTCTGCCGGCGAACCCTCTATAACATCTTCCACTATTACCTTTCCTTCTATGTAATAAATGCCAAGACCTGTATAGGCATAGTCAAACCTTTCGGAAAAGTGTGTGTTGGGGATCAAATGGATCTCCCGGCTTGGATAATTAAAGATCATGTTGAACCTGCGCAACAGGTCATTACCCAGCAAACCGCCGGTAAACGGGTAAGCGGTGATATTATGGTCATCCTTATATAAGTACGTAGGTACGCCCCTAAACCTGTATGGGCCGATGCGCACTTCTTTTATCACCGTAAGCCGCATCTGAAGTTTACCGCCCATTCCTTCTGCCTGTGTGAGTACGGGTTTACGCCGGGAAAATAAGATACTGCTGTCTTCCGCAAATCTTTCGCTCATTAAAAAGCAAAGACCGGCGCCGGTATCAATGTAAAAATTGAACCCCATTTTCCTTCTGTCCCTGATGGTCATCCATTGAATGGGCAGGTTGGTAAATGCGGGGCGAAGTATGGTACCATCTCTTGGGTAACTGATCCTGCCCGGGTTGTATACTTCTATAAAGCTGCTGTCGAAATTTACCTTTACGATATAGCGGCTGAAGAAACTATAGCCGATGATGCCATCCACTTTTTCGCCATAAACACTGCTCAATACCTCATAATTATTTATATGAAAATTAAGGTGTTCTACTTTCAGCCCCGGCAGATTAAGGGTCTGGTCAAAAACAAAAGAAACCTTATGTACACCGCCAAAACCGGTAATGGTAGTGTCGGTTGCCCTTATAGGAATTTTAAACTCATCGCAGGTTGCCGAATCCAATGATATTCCCCCGCTGCCGGTATCTAAAACAAAGTTTAATGTATCAGGGATATTGCCAAAGCGGGCCTCTATCACGATAACCCCGCCACTGAACTGTTTAAAAGGAAAACGGGTGAGCAATTTTGCCAGCGGTGGCGTGAGTATCTCCTGGGCCTGGAGACCGGTAGCTATTAATAACAATAATATGAAGCAATTAATTTTTATCATACCCTTAAGATTCGAATTTACAACGTATTGGATGTACTTTTGCTGATTATTACACAAATGGGGCCTATGGAATTAAATGACTTATATCAGAAAGCGTTGAATTTTGAATTTCTTACCGTAGAAGAGGGAGTGTTTCTTTTTGAAAATGCCCCATTGACAGAACTGATGTACGTGGCGGATGAATTAAGAAAAAAGCAAGTGCCCCACGGAAAGGTGACCTGGCAGATCGACCGCAATGTAAATACCACCAATGTATGTATCGCCAATTGTAAGTTCTGTAATTTCTACCGCATACCTGGTCATAAAGACGCCTATATCACAGATATCAAAACTTATATTTCCAAAATAGAGGAGACCATAAAATATGGTGGTGACCAGTTATTACTCCAGGGCGGGCACCATCCCGATCTCGGATTACAATTTTATACAGATCTTTTCAGGCAGTTAAAGCAATTATATCCCAATATCAAACTGCATACCCTCGGGCCCCCGGAAGTTGCCCATATCACCAAGCTGGAAAAAAGCACACACCGTGAGGTTTTAATGGCCCTGAAAGAAGCCGGCATGGATAGTCTTCCCGGCGCCGGAGCAGAAATACTTACCGACAGGGTTCGACGCCTGATCAGTAAAGGAAAATGTGGCGCACAGGAATGGCTCGACATCATGCATGAAGCACATAAGCTTAATATCACTACATCTGCTACCATGATGTTCGGACACGTGGAAACATTGCAGGAACGCTTTGAACACCTGGTAAAACTTCGCGAAGTGCAAAGCCGCAAACCTGCAACCGCAAAGGGTTTCTTAGCTTTCATTCCCTGGACGTTCCAGGATGTGGATACCCTGTTAGCCAAAATAAGGGGCGTTCATAATTTAACCACGGCGGAAGAATATATACGCATGATCGCTATGAGCAGGATCATGCTGCCCAACATTCTTAATATACAGGCAAGCTGGCTTACCGTTGGTAAACAGGTGGCGCAGATCTGTTTGAATGCAGGTGCGAATGACTTTGGCAGTATCATGATAGAAGAGAACGTAGTAAGTGCAGCCGGTGCACCGCACCGGTTTACAAGTACCACCATACAAACTGCTATTAAAGAAGCAGGATTTGAACCGCAACTGCGTAATCAACAATATGAATGGCGACAGGTCCCCGAAGCGATCGAAGAACAGGTGATCAATTATTAAAACAACAATACGAACACATAAGAATGAAGAAAGAAAAATTATTGCATCGCTTCAGGATGATCGGCATAGCAGAAGGTATCTCTTTTTTGGTATTGCTACTGATTGCCATGCCGCTGAAGTATATGATGAATATACCCGAAGCAGTAAAATTCACCGGGTGGGTACACGGTGCCCTGTTTGTTGCCTTCATTTATTTTGCCTTCGGGGTAATGGGCGCTTTCAAAAAAAACATGGTATGGTTGGTCAAAGCTTTCCTGGCAGCCATTATACCTTTTGGCACATTTATTTTTGACAGGGAATTGAAGAAAGAAAAGCTGGTGCTTCCCTGAACACAACCCCCATTCTACCCTTTTTATTACACAATTACCCTGTAACCGGGTTTTAAATGGTACATTTTCGTTATTAATGCAATAACGCCAACATTTTTTTTAAATTTGGTGAGCCCTTCAACAATTACACATAAAATGAATATCATCCTCCTGGTAAAAAGGTCTTTCTTTTTAACTATCCTATTGATGGCCACCGGTCTTCCTGTTGTCAATGCGCAAAACAAAGCACAAACATTGCACCAGCTCAATAATCTTTTGGTGAATACCGTGATGGTGGATTTTTTTTCACCTCCGGTTGCTTCACGTATCTATGCATATCCAAACATTGCATTTTTTGAGATCATTCGAATGGAAGATCTTTCACTGCCATCTTTGTCCGGTAAACTCAACGGGTTTAATAACATCCCGTCTCCGCCACAGGATGTGCAGGTAGATAAATTCATTGCCGCCACCTTCTCCTATTGTTATGTTGCGCAAGCGCTTGTTGGTTCAGAGTATAAGTTCGAGGACTGGCGAAAAGCATTTACGGATTCTCTCTTCCTGCAGAGCGATACGGTGGTTGCAAGAAATTCAATGGCATACGGCCGCAGGATCGCCGACAGTATTTTATCCTGGGCAAAGAAAGATAATTACGGCCCTTCAAGAGGAATGAGCCGCTATGTAATATCAGACAAGACGGGCACCTGGCAGCCTACGCCCGCGGATTATGTGCAGGCCCTGGAGCCGAACTGGAATACCATGAGGCCTTTTACATTGCTTTCGCCTGCGCAGTTCTCACCCAAAGAGAAACTGCCATTCAGCATGAAAAAAAATTCGGTGTTTTATAAAACGATGATGGAAGTATATAAGATCGGGAAAGATCTTGATACTAATCGTAAGGCCATTGCAAAATACTGGGACGATAATCCAAACGTATCCACTAACCTCGGCCACCTGAATTATTTTATTCATAAAATTTCGCCTGGGGGGCATTGGGTGATGATCGCTCAACAGGCCTGTATCAAAAAGAATGAATCTGCCAGCCGGTCAGCGCTTGCTTATGCGCTTACCAGTATTGCACTGTATGATGGATTCCTGGCCTGCTGGGATGAGAAATTCAAAACCAATCTCGTTCGCCCCATAACGGTCATCAACCAGTTTGTTGATAAGAACTGGCAGCCCTATTTGCAAACACCACCATTCCCGGAATTTACCAGCGGGCATGCAGTTATTTCCAATGCAGCGGCTACTGTACTTACCGGTTTGCTAGGCGATAATTTTGAATTCATTGACCAAACGGAAATTCCTTTTGGAAATGATACCCGGCGCTTCCCTTCATTTAATGAAGCTGCTAAGGAATCTTCCATGAGCAGGGTCTATGCAGGCATTCATTATCCTGAGACCGCACGTATCAGTATAATACAGGGAAAAGATATAGGGCGGCATGTGCTCAATTTATTATACCCGCCAGCAACTAAATAAATCATATGGCAACAGTTCATCAGCGTTATATTATTTTTTTACTGTTTAGTTTTTTTGCTGTGAATGCAACAGCACAGCAAAATGGTTTAAAACGCTTTTCGCTTTTACCCGAAACCAATACCGGTATAGGTTTCAGGAACGATGTTGAAGAAACCTCCAACATGTTCCTGTACCTCTATGAAAACCTGTATAACGGAGGTGGCGTCAGCATCGGTGATATTAATAATGACGGGTTGCAGGATATCTATTTTTCTTCCACACTCGGGAGTAACAAGCTTTACCTCAACCTGGGTAATTTAACATTCAGGGACATTACAGCATCGGCCGGTGTTAATGGCGGCGATGGTGTTAAGACCGGCGTGAATATGATAGACATCAACAACGACGGTTACCTTGACATTTTTATCTGCAAATCGGGTTATAAAGATGCCAGGCTAAGAAAAAAGATCTTATACATCAACAACCGCAACCTCAGTTTTACCAACCAGGCCGCTGAATATGGATTAGAGGATGCAAGCTTTAGCATGCAGGCTTATTTCTTCGACTATGACAAGGACGGCGATAAGGATGTTTATTTTGTTAATCATCCCGGCGACTTTACCAAATCGATGAACATCCCTGTTACTTCGGTAAAGGGCAAACTGCAATACGTGGAAGATACCAGCACCGTACACGTAAGTGACAGGCTGTATGAGAACAGGGGAAATAAATTTACAGACATAACAAAAAAAGCAGGACTTATTGACCAGGCATTTGGCTTAAGCGCTTCCATTGCTGATATTAACGGCGACGGCTGGCCGGATATCTATACCGCCAATGACTTTAATAAGCCTGATTTTCTTTACATCAATAATAAGAACGGAACATTTACCAATAAGCTTAGTTCTTATATCAACCATGTCAGTTTTTCGTCAATGGGTTCAGATATCACCGACATTAATAATGACGGGCACGAGGACATATACGTGGTGGATATGGCGGTTGAAGACCCCGTAAGACAAAAGCAATTATTTGCTGTAAATCAAAACTACGACAAGTTCCAGCTCCTGCTCAGGTATGGCTTGTATTACCAGTATCCACGCAATACCCTGCAACTTAACAATGCAGACGGCACCTACAGCGAAGTGGCAAACTATGCAGGCGTTGCAGAAACTGACTGGAGCTGGGCTCCCCTCATTGTTGACTTTGATAATGATGGCTGGAAAGATATGTATGTTACCAACGGCTTAAAACGCGACATGACGGATTGGGACTATAAGGTCTTTGTTTTGGATTCTGTTATCAATGCCATGAATAAAGGCAAGTATGTTGACCTGAATGAATGGCTTAAAAGTATGCCATCCGTACCTGTAAAAAATTATTTTTATCGTAACAACGGCACCTTGCGTTTTGATAATTATACTGATAACTGGACCGATGCACCGCCCTCTTTTTCAAACGGCGCCGCTTATGCCGATCTTGATAATGACGGGGATCTTGACATCGTGGTAAACAATGTGGATGGTCCTGCCTTTGTTATGAAGAACAATACACGGGAGATGTCTACGGCTTCGCATTTTTTAAGGTTGAGATTTTTCAAAAGCCCTTCTTCGCCTGTTGAAATATATGGAACCATCGTAAAACTTACCGATGCAAAAGGACAGGTACAATTACAGCATTATGATCCGCAGCGTGGGTTTTTATCTACTATGGAACATGCGCTTCATTTTGGCATCGGTAATGAAGGCATCATACCCCGGGTTGAAATATTATTTCCATCGCAAAAAAAGATCGTACTGGAAAATGTAAAGGCTGACCAGGAAATGACAGTGTACGAATCAGATGCAACAAATATGAATACCACAATAGCTGTAAAGAAAAATACCACGTTTAAAGATATCAGTGCAACGGGTAAATTAAGATACAGCCAGTTGGAAAATGATTTTATTGATTTTAAGAGAGAGCCGCTGATCCCTTACAAATGCAGCCGAAAAGGGCCATATTTTGCAAAGGCGGATATCAATGCCGATGGTAAAGAAGACCTATACATTGGCGGCGCCGCGGGTTATGAAGGCAAGTTGATGATACAAAATGCCAACGGTTCTTTTTCGGAAAAGAAACAGGCAGCTTTTATTGCCGATAAAGATCATGAAGATATGGGTGCCCTCTTTTTTGATGCGGATGGGGATACAGATATGGACCTGTACGTGGTAAGTGGTGGAGCAGAGTTTTCAAAGGGCCATACTTTATACCAGGACCGTTTATATAAAAATGATGGTAAAGGAAATTTTACAAGAACTGTGAATGCCATACCTGCCGAAGGATATAACGGGTCTTCTGTTACTGCGTTGGATTTTGATGCGGATGGCGATATGGACCTTTTTGTAGGCGGCCATGTTTTACCCGGCAGGTTTCCACAACCCGACAGGAGTATGCTCCTGCAAAATAACAAAGGCATTTTTACAGATATCACATTCGAAAATGCAAAAGAGCTTTTTAGTCCGGGTATTGTTAACCAGGCTGTGTGGGCTGATATAGATGGGGATGGTAAAAAAGAATTATCCATTAGCGGTGAATGGATGCCGTTGGAAATATTCAGTTTTCAAAACGGCCGGTTTTCACAAATGCAGAACAGCGTGCATATAAAACTACCTTCCAAAAAAGATACGGTCATTAGTATGGATGCATTCAGCGGCTGGTGGTATAATATGAGATCGGAAGATATAGATGGCGATGGTGATCCTGACTTTGTTTTCGGTAACAGGGGATTAAATTCTTCTATCAAAGGAAATATCAATGAGCCCTGTACCATCTACGCAAAGGATTTTGACAATAACGGGAGCTACGATGCGGTGCTTGGTTATTATATACATGGTAAGTGTTACCCGCTCTTCAGCCGCGATCAGCTAATGGACCAGATGCCGGGCATGCGGAAAAAATTTGTACGCTACCGGCAATATTCCGGTAAAACACTGGATGAGATCTTTACAACCCAGGAGAAAAAAGGAATGGAAGTGTTTAAGACCAATTTTTTTGAATCAGGTGTGTTGGTCAATGAAGGAAAAGCTGCATTCCGTTTTATACCATTCCCCGAGAAGGCGCAGTTCTCCAATATTAACGATCTGGTCATTGATGATATTGATGCTGATGGAATAAAAGACATCCTGGTTTGCGGCAACTCCAGCGATCCCGCTGTGATGGTAGGTAATTATGATGCCACGTCTGCATTGATGTTAAAAGGAACAGGTGGCGGTAATTTCGTCGCCGTATCACCTGCAGCCAACGGGTTATCGGTAAGAGGAGAATCAAGGAAGATGATCTACCTGAAAGATAAAAACGGAACCTCGCTGATCTTCTTAAAGAACAATCTGCCTGCACAGGTTTTTACAAAAGAATAAAATTAACATGTTGTGCTGTGTGAGCATTCCACATTTTCATCCTGCGGTTGGTGGGGACACCAACCGCGGCCATCACCGTGGCCGGTGTTCCACCGCCCACTATCTCACCACTGCTGCAACCCGTTAAAATTATTTATTCTATCATAAAACGATAACCAACACCTTTGATGGTTAGTATCTCCAGCTTGCTGTCGCTTTTTAAATAGCCCCGCAGTTTGGTAATGTAAACGTCGAGGTTACGGGAGTTGAAAAAATTATCATTGCCCCAGAGCAGGTTTAAAATGTCGCGGCGGTCAATTATCTTGTCGCGGTTCTCATACAATACTTTCAGCAACTCGCTTTCACGGAAAGATAATTTTCTTTCATCGCCGTTATTCTTTAATACCTGGTGGTTCATGTGAAAAGTGAACTGGCCGATACGCACCGTATCTTTTTTATCGCCTGTTTTTTTCTCACCGTCTTTATATCGCAATACATTTTCTATCCGCACGATCAGCTCTTCCATGCTAAATGGTTTTCGGATATAGTCATTACCGCCCAGTTGAAATCCTTTTACCAGGTCTTCGGTCTGCGTTTTTGCCGTTAAAAAAATAATGGGTACCGTATTATCAATTGCACGTATCTCTTCGGCGATACTGAAGCCGTCTTTATTAGGCAACATGATATCCAGCACACAAATATCTGGTCGGTGCTGAACGAATAAAGGCAATATCTTATTCCCATCAGGCTCCATCACCACTTCATAAGCACGGCTCTCCAGGCTTTCTTTTACGATCTTGCCCAGGAATAGTTCATCCTCTACATATAATATTTTAACCGCCGGCATTTTCTTTAGGTAATTTAATGGTGAATGTGGTTCCCTTGCCTTCCTCGCTGTCTGCCGTTACCGAACCCTTGTGTTCTGCAATGATATGTGCCACATAACTGAGGCCAAGACCATAGCCTTTTACATTATGCTTATTGCCATGTGGCACACGGAAGAACTTATCAAATATTTTTTCTTTGTAAGACGCGGGAATACCGATGCCATTGTCTTTGATCGTTAATACCATTTCTTTGGTGCCTGCTGCAACGCTTATCTCTATCCCCGGGTTGGCTTTGCTGTACTTCAATGCATTGTCCAGTAAATTATAGACCACGCTGGTAATGTGCATGCGGTCTGCCATCAATGAAAAATCCTCACCCTCGAAATCCAACTTAATGACTGCGCTGTATTTTTCAAACTGTAATTGCATGGAACCTGCAACTTCCTGTACCAATGTTTTCAGGTCGAACCATTCGTATTTCAATTCCACCTGCTGGGTTTCAAACATGGAAAGAC
>DATHEH010000370.1:0-18732 GCA_035318685.1 Ferruginibacter sp. | reverse complement strand
AAAACAAAGAGTATGACCACTAAAAAAATGAGTACCGTAGTGGCGGCAGGAGTTATTGCCAATAAGGAGAAAGAAAAAATATCAGCAAATTCAATGACCGAATGATAATCCAAAACAATTAGTTTATGTAAAAAAATATACCCGGCTATAAAATCTTTTATGATCTAAAGCAGGTACGAACGTTACTTATTCAATACAGGTTAAAAGGGTAACCGTTCTGTACCATCATCTACCGGAGGAATTCCCGGATCATGTTCGGGGCCATCAAGCCCTTCTCCACCCTGGGGATGGCTGCCATCACTTCTTTTATCAAGCATGATCAGGTTGTCGCCAACCACTTCAGTTGCAAATTTTTTATTGCCTTCCTTATCCTCCCAGCTACGGGTCTTTAAACGGCCTTCGATATAAACGAGGCTCCCTTTATGCAAATATTTTTGCGCCAGCTCCGCTAATCCTCTCCACAACACAACCGTATGCCACTCGGTTTGCGAGATCAATTTTCCGCTTCTGTCCTTATAAGTTTCAGTGGTAGCGAGTGAAAATTTTGCTACCCCTATATTTCCTTCCAGGAATTGCATGTCCGGATCTTTACCTAAGTTGCCAATGAGCATTACCCTGTTTACGCCTCTCATAATATTTGTTTTAATTCAATGTACTATTGGTTCGTAAGCGTTAGAACAAATTTAAAGATACATTTTTATCTTTCAAGTGGATTTGCCTCATTTTCTGACAAATACCTTGTAATGAATTTAGGAAAAGGCAGTTTAGCCAGCTTTTTGGGAGAAACGGCTTCGAAGCCCGGTATTTGAAGGGCTTTTTTTGTTTTAATGTGTATGAAGCCGCCCTGTATGGTTTGATGAGTGAGGTGTTGCAGGTATAACCCGGAGACACTTATTATTTCAATACCTGCCTTACCAAATAACTCTTTGAACAAAGGCATGGCTTTTAATTTTGCCACAGTTGTTTCCGCGGGAGTTTCGATCAATACAAATTCATACAGGTTTTCCCAGATATCTTTTGGCCCTCTTTTGCGAACGTATATTTTCTCCTCATGCCCGATCACCAGGTAATAAAACCACCTTGATCTTCTTACCATGCTTTTTTTTTTCACGGGAAGTTGAGCTACGAAGTCTTCGGAATATGCTATGCATTTGCTTTTTAACGGGCAGGTACTACATAAAGGAATTTTTGGCTTACAAATAACAGCGCCAAAATCCATGATGGCCTGGTTATAAGCACCCGGTTGCTTCTTGTCTAATAATTCATGAGCAAGTGATGTAAATAATTTTTTTCCTTCCGTACTATCAATTGGCTTACTGATCCCGAAAAAACGTGCTAATACCCTGAATACATTTCCATCTACGACAGCATAGGGTAAATTAAACGCAAAAGATGCAATGGCTGCAGCAGTATATGGGCCTATTCCCTTCAGGGCCAGTATTTCTTCATACCTGCCGGGAAATTTTCCATCATGTTGCTTCATAATGATCTTTGCAGTAGCGATCAGGTTTTTACATCGGGTGTAATAACCCAATCCTTCCCAAAGTTTGAATACTTTTTTTTCCGGGGCCCGGGCTAATTTTTCAATCACAGGATAAGCTATTAAAAACCTGTTATAATAGTCCCATCCCTGTTCCACCCTTGTTTGTTGTAAAATTATTTCACTCAACCATATCTTATAAGGATCCTTTTCTGCTTTCCAGGGCATGGCACGTGTATTATCATTCTTATTCCACAGTAAAAGAATTTTTACGAAATAATTCTTATTATTACTCATATCCGGGTATCATTTAGCCAATTATCTTCAAAATTGTTACAAATAATTTGACTGGTCATTTATTCTCCACTTTATTAATTATCAATTAGTTACATCATCAAAAATTAAATAGCTTGAATTTTTCTATTATACAAAGTACTTGATAATCACCATCTTATTTGAAAATTCAAATATTTTGTCGTATTTTTCTAATCAACTATTATAACAAAAACATAAACACATGAGAAAAGCCGACCTCATAAATCAAATTTCTGATAAAACCGGCATACCTAAGATAGATGTTTTGGTGACATTGGAAACCATGTTCAAAGCGGTAAAGAATTCTTTAGCTGCAGGCGAGAATATCTATATACGTGGATTTGGCAGTTTTATAACTAAAAAAAGGGCTGCGAAGATCGGGCGTAATATTAAGAAAAATATTGCTGTAGAAATTCCAGAACACTTTATTCCTGCCTTTAAGCCTGCAAAAGAATTTATGCTGGAAATAAAATCCTCGAAAAATATTAAAGAGATCACAGAAAAAGAGGATGACACCGAAGAGTAATGTAACTTTGCCGACTAAATTTACGCGGTGAAGAAACAAATAACACTTGCCCTGAGCGGGCTGACCTTAGTTATCTTACTTTTCTTTTTTGGACGAACAGTTGCTGTTAAAAGTAATTCGCCTGCTCCTGCCGCTGTTCCGGTTAGAGGCTTTGATATCAATCAATTCATCACCAAATCTAAGAAGAACTTAACCCCTTCCCAGTCTATTAACCTTGGTAAATTAGAAAATAGCGTAACGCGGGGGGATGTTTCTTCCCAGCAAATAATCGCAAATACACAACTGGCCAATTTCTGGAAAGACAGCATTCGTTCCGTTGAACCCTATCTCTTTTACATGGCGGAAGCTGCTAAATTGGATAAGTCAGAAAAAAACCTCACCTTTGCTGCCCAATTAATTTTGGATGACCTCCGCGGAGAGCGGGATGAGGCCAAATTAAATTGGAAAGCAGAACAGGCAATAGCCTTATTTGAAAAAGCGATCCGGCTTAACCCGAACAACGATGATCTTAAGGTGGGCCTTGGTAGTTGTTATGTATTCGGTAAAGGACGATTTGGTGGCCCGGAAGAGACGATGAAAGGCATTCAGCAGTTGCTGGAGGTTGTTCGTAAAGACTCCACCAATATGAAAGCACAACTGGTGCTTGGAGTGGGTGGATATGTGTCGGGGCAATATGATAAAGCTATCGAACGTTTACAGAAAGTATTGAAAGCTGAACCTAATAACCTTGAAGCAATAGCATTTTTAGCAGATACTTACGCTGCCAAGGGAGATAAAGCAGAAGCGATAAAGTGGTACCAGCTGAGTAAAAGAATGGCCAATAATGCGCATTACAGCCAGGAAGTAGATGAGCGGATAAAATCATTACGGTAAAACGTCGAAGTAAAATTCGAATTACATATTTTAAAAAATTATTTTAAACACAAAAAGACTAGTTATGCCTTGTGGTAAAAAGAGAAAACGTCATAAAATTGCAACACACAAGCGTAAAAAACGTTTAAGAAAGAACCGTCATAAGAAGAAGTAATTCTTTTTACCGGTGTCCCGATTCTCCATCGGGACACGCATTTACCTGCATTCATTACGGCTTTATAGCAAGTTCGTTAATGTATGCCGTATATGTTTTCCTTCCATGATGTAATGGTCTTACCAAAAATTTGCGCTTGACCAAGGAACTTATTATTAATGCTGCACCGCAGGGGGTTGAGATTGCCCTGCTGGAAGATAAAAGACTGGTGGAGTTGCACAGTGAAAAAGCTGATGCAAGTTTCGGTGTGGGTGACCTATACCTTGGAAAGGTTAAAAAACTTATCCCGGGGCTTAATGCTGCTTTTATAGATGTAGGTTTTGAAAAAGACGCTTTCCTTCATTATACAGACCTGAGCCCGTACGTTCGTTCCATTTTAAAATTTACCACCGAAGCTATTAACGATAAGAGTGATAACGGCGCCGATTTTTCCAAATTCAAAGTAGAACCGGAGATCGTAAAGACCGGGAAGATTGCTGAAGTACTCAATGGCCGACCGAATGTTTTGGTACAGATATTAAAAGAACCCATTGCCGCCAAAGGCCCCCGCCTTAGCTGTGAGCTTTCGTTACCCGGTCGTTTTGTGGTGGTTACCCCATTCAATGATATTATCGCCATCTCCCGCAAAATTCATTCTTCTGAAGAAAGAAAAAGGCTGCATAAGATCATTGAAGCCATTAAGCCAAAGAATTTAGGTGTGATAGTAAGAACGGCTGCAGAAGGCAAACACACTGCAGAATTGCATGAAGACCTTTTGAGCTTAGTGGCCACCTGGAAAACTATTCAAACAAATTTAAAATCTGCAGTCCCCCCCGCTAAGATATTAAGCGAGCAGGGAAAGACCACCAGCATTTTAAGAGACCTGCTGAATGAAGACTTTAACCGCATCGTTGTTAATGATAAAAATATCTTTGCCGATACTAAAACTTATATCCAGCGAATAGCGCCTGATAAAACAGATATCGTTTCTTACTATAATAACGGCTCTCCCATATTTGACAGTTTTGGTGTTACCAAGCAGGTAAAAGCTGCTTTTGGTAAGACCGTTAACCTGCCAAGCGGTGCTTATTTAATTGTAGAACATACTGAAGCCCTGCACGTAATTGACGTTAACAGCGGTTATAAAAGCGTAAGCAATAACCAGGAACAAAATGCCCTGGAAACCAACCTCGAAGCCGCAGAAGAGATCGCAAGGCAATTACGCCTGAGGGACCTGGGTGGCATCATTGTCGTTGATTTCATTGATATGAAATTGATGGAGAATAAAAAGAAGCTGGCTGATGCCATGGATGGTTTCATGCGCCCCGACAGGGCCAAGCATGCGGTATTGGCCATAAGTAAATTTGGCCTGATGCAGATCACCCGGCAGCGGATGAAACCGGAGATGACCATCAATACCAGCGAAGTTTGCCCAAGCTGTAACGGAACAGGAAAAATCTCTTCAACACTTATATTAGAAGACGAAATTGAAAAGAACCTCAGTTACCTCATTATGCAAAAGCATAAGGGTTTAACGGTGGAGATACATCCCATCTTACATTCCTATCTTACGAAGGGAATATTCTTTTCAAAGCTTTCCAAATGGCGCCGCAAATACAAGCAGCGTATAAAATTAAAAGCTAACCTGAACTATCATCTTACAGAATTCCATTTTTTTGATGATAGTGATGAAGAGATAAAATTGTAAGCTATTTAATATCCTCCCACCAGGAATTACTTTCAGCTGTATCTTTCAAATTAACTTCTTCGCCGATCATAGGATGAACGATTGGAAAGTTCCTCTTTTTAGCTTCAGCTACAACCCTGGTTATAGGCTCATCCCAGCTATGTAAAGCAAGCGTAAATTTTGACCAGTGCACAGGCATTATTTTTTTTGCCTTTAGGTCTTCACCTGCCTGCACCAATTCTTCCGGCATCATGTGTATATTCTTCCAGCTTTTATTGTATTGCCCGCATTCCAGGATGGCCAGGTCAAAAGGGCCAAATTGTTTTCCTATATCGGAAAAATGTGCATCATAGCCCGAATCACCGCCGATATAAATGTTCATGGATGGCGTTTGTAAAGCAAAAGAAAGCCACAATGCCTGCTGTCTTTTAAAACCTCTTCCGGAAAAATGCCTTGCCGGCGTTGTATTCACCACAAATCCTTCATCAAGCTTTACTTCTTCATTCCAGTCTTTTTCTTCAATGATGTTCTTATCGAAACCCCAATGTTCCAGGTGGGCTGCAGTACCCAATCCTGTTATTATTTTCCGGGTCTTTGGTTTTAATTTAATTACGGTATCATGATCAAGATGATCCCAGTGATCATGGGAGATAAAGAGATAATCTATTATAGGAATATCATCAGTAGTATAAACATCAGCGCCGTTGAAACTCTTTGTTGTAAATTTTAATGGAGATGCATTCCCACTGAATACAGGATCAACCAGGATCTTTTTTCCATCGACCTGCATGAAATAAGAGGAGTGCCCAAACCAGACCAGTACATTCTTATCCGGTGTCAATGCATGCAGGTCTGTTTTTTTTGAAGGTAATGTGATCGATGGTTTGCCACGCTTATCCTTATTAAAGAAGAAGTCTTTTAAAATGGAAAAATAATTAGCGCCTTCGGTCAGGTCGGGAGTAAGACTTTGATTTTGAAATTTACCATCACGGTAGTTATGTGAGGCTTTGATCCTTTCCAAACGTTCGCCTGAAGGTGCTTTGCCAAATTTTGACTGCCCCATAAAAATATAAACCCAGGCGACAACGACAATTACCATCACAAAGATTATAAGCAGCATATTATTCTTTTTCTTCAGAGACGTTTGAAGCTGCAATTTATTTTAAAAAAGATCCCCGTTAAAAAATAACGGGGATCTCAAAGTCTCTTAAATTTTAAATCAATAGCCATTTTGCGACGCTTTCCATGCTCTCGTCCTGTCAACCCGGCCTGTTTTCCTGTCGTTTGCCCTACCAATTGCATATCCTGCTCCGGCTCCAAGCACAGCGCCTATGATACCGCCACCTACCCTGTTATTCTTAGCGATCACAGCGCCTAAAACAGCGCCCGCACCGCCACCTATTGCTGTGCCTTTAGCGGCAGAACTCCAGCCCTTATCCTTTTGCGGGTAAACTGCATTAGTAGTGGTATTGTTCTTTGAAGCATATGCGGTGTTGGAATTATTTACTCTTTTTGCTGTCGATTTACGTGCTGCTGGTTTTTGTACCGGCGCAACGGCTTTTGGAGTAACGATATACTGGTTATTTCCAACATCCGTTAAAGTATTGTTTGCAGACAGGCCCGTAGTATCAACTAAAACCATGTTCCTGCCAATATCATCGGTTTGTTTAACCTGCGTTTTACACGCTGCCATTGTTACAACAACAGCTAATATGTAGAATACGTTTTTCATAATTTTTCGTTTTAATGGTTTACTAATAATGATTTCAATTTTCTTTAACCGGTTAAAATCCTTACTATACCTATTGCTTGAAAACCGTGCCAAAGGGGGTTGAAAGTATTTTTTTAACGTTCGAAACAGTTGCAATTCATGGACACATTTGAGTTTTGTTAACAAGCCTTTGGTAAATAATTAACAAAAAAATCCACTCAGGAAAGTGGATTTAAAAACGATACATGACTTTTTTATTGTTTGATAACCTGTTCGGTTTTTCTTATAAGTCCATTGTTCCATTCTATCACAAGCCGGTACGTTCCGGAAGGTAAATTTTTAGTACCAATATTTACCTGGCTGGTTCCTGGTAAAATTTCTGCGCTTTGATCCTTTACCAACGCTCCTTTGCTGTCAAATATTTTTACCCTCGCCAGTGATCTGCTGTTTGTGCTGATATTTACAAACAGCATTTCATTGAATGGGTTAGGCCAAACCTTTACCCTATCATTGTTCTCACATGTAGATCTCAGGACCTTTGTGTACTGCACCCGCCCATCAACATCATATTGCGCAAGCCGGTAAAAGCTTTTTTGGCCGGGATTGTTATCTGTAAATGAATACATTTTTTCAGTGCTGCTAAAACCTGCGGCCTGCTGCCTGCTGATAACTGTCCAGTTAATACCATCATTACTTCTTTCAATGTTAAAATGGCTGCTGTTGATCTCCTGTGCAGTTTTCCAGTTTATAATAACATTGTTATCCTCGCATTTTATATTGAATAAAGTAAACTGAACCGGCAATGGATTATTAGGACTGGATAAGGTCCAGCGGGAAAAAGAATTTATACCATTCTTTCCTACGTAATTAATAATGGTATGCCTGGTATCAAAGCCTTCGTTGGTCCAGTGAACAGCATCGGTACTCCTCCAAAAAACAAGGGTACTCTCATTCAAAGAATTTAACTCACCATCAAAATACTCAAATTGTAATGTTGCATTGAGGTTCGTATTAGTACCGAGCGGGTTTATATCATAATAACGAAAGATAGAACTGCCCTGCCCAAAGCTATTTACCTGCGACAGATGCCCCCTTCTTACCAATACCGTTCCCATGTTTTGTGATGAACTGATCCTTGCACCGAGATTACCGGGGTTAGCATTAGAAGGCGCATTCAGGATAGCTGTAAAAGTAATATGACCGCCGGCCGGGCCAATAGCGCGGCTGGTTTCCTGCTCGTTATTTAATGAGCCCGAATTACCGAGCCCAAAATCAAACCCATTCAGGTTAAGATAGCCTGCCGTAAAATTAACCTGGTTGGATGCAAGGGTAAACCTTTGCAATAACACGGAACTACCCGCGGTTTTATTTATCTCCAGGTTATTAAATATAACCGCTCCGCTGCCACTTATGAAGGAAGATGCATTCCCGTTAAAACTAACATTGCTGCTTCCTCTTGTAAAAATTCCGTTGTTAACGAAGTCCATATTATTTAGGGTCAGCTGTGAAGCCCCCGACATATATAAGTGTGCGCCGGGTGCAATGGTAAGTTGGGCTGGCAACCTGTTAATGCAGGAAAATAATAAAAAAGAAATTAGGAGTAGTTTCATGATTTTTATTTTAATTGACTTTTCCAAAGACAACCTTACCTTGTCCGGTCGAACCCTCCGAGGAAATTAAAAAACGTTTTGAGGTTCCATCAATGTCTACAGCCTTCCCAAAAAATTCCGCGGGGCCGCCACCCGGATCTGTCAGGTACTGCAATCTTTGCCATCCTCCGCCTACTTTAGTATACAAAGTTGCAGAACCCTGGTAAGCATTCGGTCCTATACCATCACTGACTGTTCCTACCAGCGCATAGTTACCCGAGATAGAGACCTGCGATCCAAATCTGTCGGAAGCAACGCCATTAGGGTCCGTGATCTTCTGAGTCCATACCCAACTGGTTCCATTGAACTTATACATGTTGACGGAACCCTGGTCGGTATTCGCTCCCTCATCATCAAAGGGAGCACCAACCACAGCATAGTTGCCCGAAATAGATACACTTGCCCCGAATGCATCCTCCGTGAGGCCATTGAAATTGTATAGTTTTTGCATGAAGACCCAACTGCTTCCATTATATTGATAAATAGTAGCTGACCCTGCATCTGTATATGTTCCTAAGTCATCATACATTGAGCCTGCGATGATAAAGTTGCCCGAAATGGATACACTACCTCCGAATCGGTCTCCACCCGTTCCGGTAGGATCGGTAATTTGTTGCATGAATACCCAACTGCTTCCATTATACTGGTAGATACGTGCAGCACCCTGGAACGGGCCCCCTCCCACATCAGCGCCGTATCCGCCGATGACGGCATAATTGCCGGATATGGAAACATCAACACCGTAATAATGCTCAATGCCACTTGTAACGGGAATTATCTTTTGCATGAGCACCCAACTGCTGCCGTTATATTGAAATATAATTGCCGCGCCGTTGTTGTTGTTGTTGAACAGTCCATTATCATTATAATAAGCTCCCACAATGGCATAATTACCGGATATGGATACACTAACACCAAACCAGTCGCCAATACCACCGGTAGCATCGGTTACTTTCTGCATGAATACCCAATTTGTTCCATTAAAACGGTAAAAACTCGCAGAGCCTCCTGTTCCATCATTGTGATCCCCGATAATTGCAAAATTGCCGGAAACGGCTACACTGGCTCCAAGCTTTTGACTGTTTTCCTCGGCAACAGGATTATACTCTGAAACGTTGCCGCCACTGCATTCTCCCCAGCCACCAAAACCCACATCGGCTACCGTCTCTTTCGAGCTCACCGCTTTCCATGCATTTCCAGCGGCAGTCCAATAATAGAACCCCGGCACTACTGCATTGTCGCCTACACCAGCAGTAGCCGTATTATAAACAAGCAATGCATCGGCGGGTGAAGAAACAGGCGATGCCGTATTAAGCGCAGTCAACGCAATACGTGGCACAAGCATTCCTTTATTGGCACTTTGTACATCAAGGATGGCACTGCTGTTTGGTGTGGTTGTACCAATGCCTATGCTTTGAGAATAGCTGTTGGAGATCCAAACCAGCAAACAGATCACATAAAGGAGAAAAATTTTTTTCATATCTGCAGATTAATAATTAGTGTAAAGAAATTAAAACCGATCTTCTTTAAAACTATTAAAAGAGAAAGGCAGTTAAAACCACGGTTTCGTTAACGGTGGCTTTGATTGCGTTTGCGGTTTCTTCTTTTATGAATTATACCTTTAACTTTAGTCATCCTTCCAAACCGGAACTGGTCTTTATGCACAAAGCACTGCTATGTTCATTGCTTATCTTCTTTCTTCATACTGCCAACGCACAGTATGAAGAAAAAGATTTTGTGCATTATACCGTGAAGGAAGGGCTAAGTGAGAATTATATTACCTGTCTTATCCAGGACTCCAGGGGGTATATGTGGATAGGCACGGATATCGGGCTGAACCGCTTTGACGGGCATGCATTTAAAATTTTTTTCCAGGGAACAAAAACTCTGCCACTGCTATCAGGCACCATCAGTAAATTAAAACAATTTGGCTCCCACCATATGGGCATTGTAAGCCGTGGAGGTTTACAATTGCTGGATACCAAAGACCTGTCTGTTAAAAATTATACCATCCCGGATACAACTGCCTTTTCCATTTACCGGAATGCAGCATGGGATGCAGTGGAACTACCCGGCAGATCATATGCTGTAACAACAGCATCGGGCTTTTATGTATTTGACTCTTCCGGCAAACTGGATTTTGGTCATGATGCCTATCATTTAAAAGATATCGGGCAAAAAAGAATTCTTTACGGTCGTGACATTTTCCCCCTTAACACTAAAGAAAACCTGGTCTATATAAATGCTGACGGGCTTGCTTATTACAATGCTGAAAAAAAAATCTTCCGCGAGATCTCAAAACAAGAAAAGGAATGGACTGCCCTGTATCCTGCAGCACCAAAAAATACTTTTGGCTGGATCAGCAGATACCAGCTTAGTCTCAATGAATTTATCATGGTACAGTTTGGCCACAATAACATCATCTACCATAACAAAGGATCAAACAAAACAGTCCTTTCGCCACTGGAACTTTCATCAAACCAATTCGCCTGGGAAAGCAAGATCACCATATTGAACGATAATAACTTCCTTGTAAATGGGGGCTATGCGGGCTTTTACCTGTTTCATATCGACAGGGCGAGCGGAAAGATCACCGCAAACCCCAGGAAATTTCTCGCCGGCCATAAGATCCAATGCCTCTACCTTGATAAGGACAAAAGACTTTGGGTGGGCACTTCCAAAGGTTTACTCCGGCAAAAAATGGTAGCCCCGGTTTTAACCTCATCCATCTACCGTCCATCTGTTTCTGACTCTACTACAGGCGGGCTTGTGTGCGCATACAGGTTTGGCAATAAATTGTACGCCGGCCGGGCTTCCCTTTCCAGGGGACTGATAATCGTTGATGTTAATTCTAAAAAATTATTAGAGCAAATTGATTTCTATGGAAAGAATACACAGTGGAACGAGGTAAATTCTATCCAGATGTACCACGCGGATACTCTATGGATCGGTACTACGGCAGGACTCTTGTGGTTTGACACAAAGACAATGTTGTATGGAAAATTATTCAATGACAAAAAATACCCGGCGGATATTTCCGGCCTCAACATGGTTGCAGCCGCAGGTAAAGATGGATATGGCTGGATGTGCCATTTATTGAAAGGAGTAGTAGTGCGTTACCATATTGCTTCGAGAACATTTACCGTGTTTACCTCAGCTACAACAGCAGCCCTGCCTTTTGACAGGGTGAAAAACATCACCTACGATGCTTACGGCGATGTTTGGCTTAGCGGGCATTCGCTGGCACGGTGGAATACAAAAAAACAGATGTTTGACACGCTGATCTCTGTTTACAGCGGGCCAAATAAATACGAAGACGATATCCTCACACTCGTTGCAGATAATAATGGCTCTCTCTGGTTGCATAATGCTTTTAACGGGTTGCTGGAATACCGCATCAAAGAAAAAAGATTTGTGAGTTATACGATGAAAGATGGGCTGCCTTCTGATGTTTTTTCTGCCTTTAGTCCTGTCATAAACGATCATATCTGGATGGCAGGACATAACCAGCTTACCGGTTTCAATATACATACAAAAAAAACGGTCGTATACGATCACCAGGACGGCCTGCCTAATGATATGCCCACGGGCCGCTACCTGTATTATGACTCACCGGAAAGAATGCTGTACCTGTTCAACGGAGATATACTGTCAACAATTCCTTTGCCGCAAATCCAGGTCATTGATAATGAAAATGAATTAATGCTGGAAGAGATCACCATAAATAATAAAGAGCATTTGTTTTTCCAGGTTGATAATATAAAGCTGAAACCTGGTCAGAATAATCTCTCGTTACATTTTGGTATCATTAATTTCGAATCCGGAAACAGCTACCAGTTTGCTTATAAGTTAAAAGAATCCGATAACTGGACAGACCTGGGTACACAGCGCAATATAAATTTAACAGGATTGTCGCCCGGCAATTATAACGTATGGTTGAAAGGTACCGGCAAATCCGGTGTACAAAAAATAAAAAAGTTTTCGTTTGTTATTGCGCCACCTTTCTGGAGGACGGTATGGTTCCTGTCAGGTTGCTGCCTGGTATTTGCAGGCCTGGTATACATGTTCTATCGTTACCGGCTCGGCCAGGTAAAGCAGAAAGCAAACCTTGACAAACAGCTTTCCCAAACCGAGATGAAGGCATTGCATGCACAAATGAATCCTCATTTTATCTTTAACAGCCTTAACAGTATAAGGGAGATGATACTTAATAATGAAAATAAGGAAGCATCGCACTACCTCAGCAAATTTGCGCAGTTGATAAGAGTAACGCTTGACCAGTCGGGCCAAACATTTATTTCATTACGCAATACGCTGGATTACCTTCAGCGCTATATCGAAATGGAAAAGATAAGGAACAGTCGCTTTACTTACGCTGTACACGTTGATGAACAATTAGACATTGATGAAACCGTAATGCCGCCAATGCTGATACAGCCTTTTATTGAAAATGCGATCTGGCATGGCGTATCAGGCAATACCGGGGAGATCAATATCAAAGTAGATTTTAAGAAACAACAAGGCAGTCTTGTTTGCATGATCGATGACAATGGCGTTGGCATTGACGAGTCTTTAAAAAACCGCCAAAACAACAGCCGGGGGCACGATCACGACCCGGTAGGGATAGCAAATATTAAAAACCGCATTAGTTTATTAAATGAAAAACACAACCTGCAAAGCAGCATTACTATAACAGATAAAAAAAATATCCCGGGCACTCCAGAAACGGGAACATTAGTCATCCTGTACTTACCACTTCAAATAAATGAAGAATGAATAAAATAAAAACCCTGCTGGTGGATGATGAACCACGTGGACTTACTTCACTGCAAAAGTTGCTGGAGATGAATTGCGATGAAGCGGAGGTTATCGGCCTGTGCAGTAGCGCAACGGAAGCAAGAGAGAAAATAAACGAATTGCATCCTGACCTTGTATTCCTTGATATTGCGATGCCTGGAACAAACGGCTTCGAGCTGCTCGCGAATATTCCAGAGATCAGCTTCGAGATCATATTCGTGACGGCCCATAATAATTACATGACCCAAGCCTTTCATTTCAGCGCGGTGGATTACCTGCTCAAACCGGTAGAAGATGACCTGCTGGTGGAAGCAGTGAAAAGAGCAGGCAAGAAGATCAGGGAAAAGAACGGTGGCAGGCAGATCGAGACCTTTCTTCATAATTTAAGGGAGAAGAATGATCCGCGTAAAATGAAACTCTGCATTCCCTCTTTGAAAGGTTTCCAGGTAATTGAGATCAATGACATCATCTATTGTGAAGCCAGCAGCAATTACACCAATTTCCATTTTATCAACAGGCCAGTCATCTGTGCTTCCAAACCAATTCATGAATACGAGGAATTATTGCAGGATTGTAACTTTATACGCACCCATAAATCTTTCCTGGTAAACCTGGAACACGTTAAAGAATATGTTCGCGGTGAGGGCGGCACGATCATTCTTTCAAATAATACGGAAGTGGAAGTATCAAGAAGAAAAAAAGATATGCTCATGACAAGGATGAAGGAATATTATAAGTTCTGATACGGAAAAATGCCTTTCAAAAAACAAATTTATGAAAGGCAATTCGATATTCTCTTTTAAAAATTATTTTAATGCTCGTGATGATGCTGCATCGCTGTCAGCTCTTCTGCAGTTACTTCTTTCTCTTTGGCCTTTACCTGCCCTTCTATCCAGTTAAATAATTTATCAGTGATCAAACGACGATAGCTGCTGTCTACCTGCTTCTCATCCTTCATCATACGGTCTATATAACTTTCTATCCAGCTCGTATCTTCTCCCATATTCATGCTTCCGAAATAACGCATGATCTCCGTCTTCATGTAATCACGCAGTTCTTCGTTGCCCACTTCGAGCTTATTATCCTTAATTAATTTATCGCTTATCAACGTCCATTTTAACTGGTTGCTGAAACCAGGGAATTCTGCCTCTGCCTGTTCGGGTGTCTTTGTTTTTTCTCCGCCTGTTTGCAGCCATCGTTTTAAGAACTCTTCAGGAAATTCCATCTTTGTCTCGTCAATAAGGTAATGATACAACTGGTCCTGCAGTTGGTTCCTGCTTTGACCCATCCAGTAGTTTTCTATTTCTTCTTTGATTGAAGCCTTTAGTTCATCTGTTGTTTTAATTTCTTTGCCGGGATAGATCTCTTTGAAGAATTCTTCATTCAGTTCACGTTTTTCCACCAGGCCTATCTTTACGATCTCCAGGTTAAAATATTTCTTTGGTGCTTCTTTGTCGTCCTTATCAAAACCCAGGTCCTGTATAATAGCTTCCAGTTTATCATCTTCAAAAGCTTTGTTCAACTGGATGGCAACTTCGTCTCCAGTTTTTTTACCGGTAAATTTTTTCTGTGTTGCAGCAGTAAAATATTTGAGTATCACAGAATTTTCTTTTGTAATGCCGTCTTCTGTAATGTTCCCGTCTTTATCCGATTCTTTGAATAATACATTAATTACATTGTCTTCATTGCTAATGGTATCCAGGTCGGTCATTTTCCCGGCCTTTACCTGCATACGGGCAATTTCTTCATCTACCATTGTGTCAGTAGCTTTCACTTTATGCAGGGTAGCTTTTGCTTTTGACAGGTCGGGTAAGGCATAGTCCGGTTTGATGCCTATTTCAAAACCAAATTCATAATCTGCAGGATTATTGATATCCATATTGCGCAAGTCACTATTCAGCGGTAAGGGCTGTCCAAATATCTCCGGCTTTTCAGCATTCAGGTAAGTATATAATTCTTTTTCTACCGATTTAAGGATCTCATCAGTAAAAATGGAATTGCCGTACATTTTTTTGATCATACCTGCAGGCACCATCCCTTTCCTGAAACCAGGAATATTTGCCGTTTTACTGTATTCCTTCAGCTTTTTATCAAAGGAAGGAAAATAATCATCCTTACTTACTTTAACTACCAGTTTGTCGTGTAACAAACCGATGTTCTCCCTAACTACTGTTGCCATTGTATATATTTTTCTTTGTTTTAATATCGAACAAGGAACAAGGAATGCTGAATTTCGAAGTTCATAATTCCTTGTTCCTTGCTCAATATTCAGGTGGTGCGGATAATAGGGGTCGAACCTACATGGATTGCTCCGCCAGATCCTAAGTCTGGTGCGTCTGCCAATTTCGCCATATCCGCTGGTGTACCTGATACCGCCTTTCGCGGAATCACATCCTAAAGGGCTGCAAAAGTAAGGGATTTCAACAAAACTGAAAACAGATTTGTTTACGTAAATTCGTCTTCATTGATGGAAGAAACCATAACCATACCAAAGTACAACCTCAACGACGAGGAGGAGAAGAAAGAAATCCTGCGTCAATACCGGGGACTTTTAAGGGTATTAAAGTCAAAATTAAAACCCGGCGACAAGGAATTACTCCGTACAGCTTTTGAAATGGCCGCCGAAGCCCACAAAACCATGCGGCGCAAAAGCGGGGAACCGTATATTCTCCACCCCCTTGCGGTGGCAAAAATATGCGTTGAAGAGATCGGCCTGGGCGTACGCAGTACCCTCTGTGCCCTATTACATGACACCGTAGAAGATACCGACATCTCACTCGAAGACGTGCAACGGGAATTTGGTACAGAAGTCTCAAAGATCGTAGATGGCCTTACCAAGATAAGTACGGTAATGGACACGAACAGTACCCAGCAGGCCGAAAATTTTAAAAAGATATTACTGACCCTTACGGATGATCCCAGGGTAATCCTGATAAAACTTGCAGATCGTCTTCATAACATGCGCACCCTGGAAAGCATGAAAAGAGAGAAGCAATTAAAGATCTCCAGTGAAACCGTATATGTGTATGCCCCGCTTGCCCACCGGATGGGTTTATACACCATTAAAACAGAGATGGAGGACCTGGCCATGAAATACATGGAGCCGGATACTTATAAATACATCGCACAAAAATTAACGGATACCAAAAGAGAAAGAACAAAATATATTAATGATTTCATCCGCCCGCTAAAAGAAAAATTAGACAAGGCTGATTTTGACTTTGATATCTACGGCCGGCCGAAAAGTATACACTCCATCTGGAACAAGATGAAAAAGAAAGGCGTGAGCTTTGAAGAAGTGTATGACCTCTTCGCCATTCGTATCCTGGTGAATTCGCCGATGGAAAAAGAAAAAGAAGATTGCTGGAAAGTGTACAGTATCATAACAGATGAATACACGCCGTCACCCGAACGGCTTAGAGATTGGTTGAGTAATCCTAAAAGTAATGGTTATGAAGCATTGCACACTACTGTGATGGGACCGCATGGTAAATGGGTGGAAGTGCAGATACGCACCAAGCGTATGAATGAGATCGCTGAAAAAGGTTTGGCAGCTCACTGGAAATATAAAGAAGGCAAGGACGATGAAAGCCGATTTGATAAGTGGTTTCACCAGATCAGGGAAGCGCTGAGCAACCAGGATGGAAACTCCATTGATTTTTTACAGGATTTTAAAACTTCTTTTTTAGCGGAAGAGATCTATGTGTACACCCCAAAGGGAGAAGTAAAAATGTTACCCATCGGTGCCTCGGCCCTAGACTTTGCATTTGGTGTGCATACCGCCATTGGCAGTAAGTGTATCGGGGCCAAAGTAAATCATAAGCTCGTGCCCATCAGCCATAAATTACGCAGCGGCGACCAGATCGAAATTATTACAAGTGCCAAACAAAAGCCCAATATCGAGTGGCTAAACTTTGTTGTTACCAGTAAGGCAAAATCAAAAATAAAAGACACACTAAAAGAGGAAAAAAGAAAGACAGCCGAGGAAGGGAAATATACTTTACAAAGAAAGCTCGAGGGAATGGGTGTTTCCATGAGTCAAAGCAACCTTGAAGAATTATCGAATTTTTATAAAACAGGCTCGTCACTTGACCTGCTATATGATATTGCCATTAAAAAAATTGACCTTAAGGAATTAAAAGAGTTTACCGTTCATGGTGATAAACTGGTAGCTCCTAAACCGGTTAAGCCGGTTGTAGAGGAAAAGTCAGAAAAGGAGATCATTTCAAGGGCATACAACAAGAAAGACGCAGAACTGATCATCTTTGGTGAAAGCAGCGACAGGATACAATATACTTTGGCCAATTGCTGCAAACCGATCCCCGGCGACGATGTATTTGGATTTGTCACCACGGGTGAAGGTCTCAAGATCCATCGCACCAACTGCCCTAATGCGGCAAGGTTGTTAGCCAATTACGGGCACCGGGTCGTAAAAACAAAATGGGCAAAGAATAAAGAGATCTCTTTCCTTACCGGGTTAAAAATAATCGGCCTCGATGACGTTGGTGTAATACACAAGATCACCAACCTCATCAGTGGTGAATTAAAATTCAACATCTCTGCCATGACGATCGAAGCGAAGGAAGGAATATTTGAAGGCAATGTGAAGATATTTGTTCATGACAAGGACGAACTGGACCAGCTGGTAAACAGTTTAACTGCACTGCCTGGCATTGAAAGGGTGGACAGGTATGATACGGAACAAGAAGACAAATAACATAAACTTCATCTCTCAATACAACCATTTCTTTTTAAAACACATCATAATTTATACTTCAAATAATTAAAGTCATGGAAGAATTAATTGACCGCTTAACAGCAAATGCAGGCATCAGCAAAGAGCAGGCAGCAAAAGCACTTGAGACCATCAAAGATTTCGTAAAAGAAAAATTCCCGATGCTGGGTGGTGCCGTAGATAATATGTTCACTTCCGGCGGTTCAGATGATGACGGTGTGTGATCTTATTTTGAATCATTACAATAGCCCAGCACCGCATCGATCTGCTCGTTCGTCAAATCAGAAGGTGTCATGACCGCGTTGTACTTTTTTAAGAGTTCAGCTGCATATTTATCTTTTTGAATAACGCCCATGGGGTTGCGGATGAACTCGTACATCAGTTCTTTATCCTTCCACCTGGATTCCACGCCTTTCAATGATGGTGCTGTAAGTTCTCCCTCGCATTTATGACAGGAGGCGCAATGCATGTTGAATAATCCTGCGCCGTTAATATTGGGATTCGCTTTTTTTACCGTTGTTGTTTTCTCATTGCTGTTGCTGCAACTTACCAGTACAAATAATATTGCAAGGCAATAAAATATTTTCATTTTATGATACATACGCCCAATGGTTGCGGATGAATTATTTTAACACTTCCCTGCTGATGACCAGCTTTTGTACCTCGCTTGTTCCTTCACCAATAGTGCAGAGTTTACTGTCCCTGTAAAATTTTTCTACAGGGAAATCCTTGGTGTACCCATAACCGCCGAATACCTGAACGGCATCTGTACTTACCCTTACCGCCACTTCACTGGAATAGTATTTGGCCATGGCAGCTTCCTTGG
>DATHEH010000369.1:0-5315 GCA_035318685.1 Ferruginibacter sp. | reverse complement strand
TCCTGCGGCTTTAAGGGCAGCTCTTTTTTCTGCAAATTTTGCAACGATCTTTTCCCTTTTAGCTTGCCTGGCTATGATTGATTTTTTTGCCATGATTTAACTTTCAGATTTTTTTACATTTTTAAACGGCATTCCTAATTCTTTCAAAAGCTCAAACGCTTCTTCGTTTGTACCTGCTGTTGTCACAAAAGTGATATCCAAACCAGTGATCTTATTTACTTTATCGATATCGATCTCAGGGAAGATGATCTGCTCAGTAACACCTAACGTGTAATTACCGCGGCCATCAAAAGATTTGTCATTGATACCTTTGAAATCACGCACACGTGGTAAGGAAACAGAGACCAGCCTGTCCAGGAATTCATACATCTTCACCCCGCGAAGCGTAACCCTTGCACCAATTGGCATGTTCTTACGCAACTTAAAGTTTGAGATGTCTTTCTTAGACATGGTGGCCACGGCTTTCTGACCTGTTATGTTCGATAACTCGTCAATAGCGATGTCGATCAGTTTCTTATCTGTTACCGCGCCATTCACACCACGATTCAAACAAATCTTGGTGAGCCTTGGGGCCTGCATTACAGTTTTGTAACTGAATTTTTTCATTAAAGCAGGTACAACTTCTTTTTTGTACATATCTGCTAATCTCGGAGATGTTGTTTTTGTGCTCATTATTTAATTATCCCTCCTGATTTTTTTGCGATTCTGACTAATTTACCGTTTTCCCTGGTACGCTTTACTTTAGTTGGCGCACCTGCCTTTGCATCCCAAAGCATTACATTGCTGATAGCTATAGGCGCTTCTATTTTCACGATACCACCTTTGGTATTTTGTGAAGTTGGCTTGGTATGCTTGGTTACGATGTTAACACCTTCAACCAAAACACGGCTTTTTTCTAAAATTATTTCCAACACTTTACGTGGCTTCTTCAGGTCCTTGTCCTCACCGGTAATAACCACTACCGAATCACCTTTTTTAATGTTGAACTTGGGTTTAAATCTTGTACTCATTTTATTAATTTGCTTTTCAGCTTTTTTTCATTTGTTATTAGTGACCTCGCTTACAGAACTTCAGGAGCCAATGAAATGATCTTCATGTATCCTTTATCCCTTAATTCCCTGGCCACCGGCCCGAAAATACGTGTACCCCTTGGCTCATCAGATGCAGTTAATAATACCACTGCGTTGTCATCGAACCTGATATAAGAACCATCTTTACGGCGTAACTTGTTCTTTGTTCTTACAATAACCGCTTTACTCACAGTTCCTTTTTTAATACCACCTGCAGGCATGGCATCTTTTACTGTAACAACTATCTTATCACCGATCCTAGCATAATCCTGTCCGCTGTTACCGAGTACCCGTATACAAAGTACTTCTTTAGCACCGCTGTTGTCAGCTACATTTAATCTGCTTTCTTGCTGTATCATCTTTATTTTGTTTTAGTGGCCTCTCCCTCGTTCCCTCTCCGGTAGAGAGGGAGGCCAAACATTTTTTTAATTTCAACTTTTGTAGTAACCTATCATTTCTATCTCCTTATCATCTTAATCCTCATTCGCTCAGATAATCCTCCCCTTCGGGGGGAGTTAGAGGGGGCCGGTTCTTACTTAACCTTTTCAACTACTTCAACCAGTCTCCAACGCTTTGTTTTACTCAAAGGGCGGCTCTCCATGATCTTTACAGTATCCCCAATGCTGCACTCATTCTTTTCATCATGCGCATGGAACTTAGTAGACTTTTTTACGAACTTGCCATAAAGCGGATGCTTTACTTTACGTTCTACACTTACGGTAATGGTCTTATCCATTTTATTGCTGGATACTACCCCGAGTTTTGTTTTTCTTAAATTTCTTTCAACCATTGTTGCTTTTTTTATGGATTATTAAACCCCTAATTGTAATTTCTTTAATGCCGTTTTCAACCGTGCAATATCTCTTCTTAAAGAACGGATGCTTTGCGG
The DNA here is from genome assembly GCA_035318685.1 of Ferruginibacter sp. Taxonomy (GTDB): domain Bacteria; phylum Bacteroidota; class Bacteroidia; order Chitinophagales; family Chitinophagaceae; genus Ferruginibacter. The sequence goes on along the minus strand of DATHEH010000369.1, from coordinate 3,356 downwards.
GTTCTCCAACGGGGAGATCGCATGAGAAAATGAAAGCTTCTTCATGCGCAATTCATCTTCCGTGATCTTTGCTTTAAGATCTGCCTCATTCAATCCTGTCAGGCTTTTTACAAAATCAACTTTCTTAGACATCTTTATTAATTTGATAATTTCACTAATCAATTTTATACTTCGTAGTCGTGGCGCACCACGAATTTTGTAAGTATCGGTAATTTTTGCGCTGCCAATGCAAATGCTTCTTTAGCAACCTGCTCACTAACACCATCGCACTCAAACAGTATCCTGCCTGGTTGTACAATGGCCGCCCATCCTTCGGGGTTACCTTTACCTTTACCCATCCTTACTTCTGCAGGCTTAGCAGTAATAGGCTTGTCGGGGAATATCCTGATCCACACGTTTCCTTCACGTTTCATATGACGGGTCAATGCCTGACGTGCACTTTCGATCTGGCGGTTGGTCATCCAAACACTATCCAGTGCTTTTAAACCAAAGGTTCCAAATGCCAGGGTTGCGCCACGCTTGGTATCTCCCTTCATTCTTCCTTTCTGTGTTTTTCTGTGTTTACTTCTTTTCGGTGATAACATTTTTTTAAGCTTTTAGCTATCATCCGCCGCGGCGGACTTAGCTTGTTCTTATTATATTTTATTTCGTGCTAATAGCTAACCGCTATCAGCTAATGGCTTTAATTATCTTCTTCCGCCTCCGCCGCCACCGCGGTTTCCACCGCCGCCGCCTCTCCTGTCTCCGCCACCACCACCTCCGCCCCTGCGGTCGTCTCTCCTGTCATCTCTCCTGTCAAATCCACCTTGTCTTTCGCCAACTTCTTTTCCGCCACCTGCGATAACATTCGGATTAAGGTCCCTCTTTCCTAATACCTCACCTTTACATATCCAAACCTTGATACCGATCTTACCATATACTGTTAAAGCGAATACGTTTGCGTAATCAATATCCATACGTAAAGTATGTAATGGTGTACGGCCCTGCTTGATCTCTTCACTACGTGCGATCTCCGCACCACCCAAACGGCCGCCAACTTTTACTTTTATTCCTTCTGCACCCATACGTAAGGCAGAAGCTATAGACATTTTAATTGCTCTTTTATAGTTGATACGGTTTTCCAACTGGCGGGCAATCGTATCAGCAACGATGTTTGCATCCAGTTCCGGGCGACGGATCTCCAGGATATTGATCTGCACATCATCCTTACCGCATAATTTCTTCAGCTCTTCCTTGATCCTGTCAACCTCTCCACCACCTTTACCGATGATGATCCCCGGCTTGGAAGTATGTATGGTTACGATCAGTTTATTAAGCGTACGCTCAATAACGATCTTTGAAATTCCACCCTTATTGATACGGGCATTAAGGTAATTCCTGATCTTGTTATCCTCGATCAGTTTTTTTGGATATTCCGTCTTGCTTGCAAACCAGTTGCTGTCCCAACCACGGATGATTCCTAACCTTGCACCAATCGGATTTGTTTTTTGACCCATATTCGGTTTTTAATTATTTGTTTTAGTATCTTTTTTAGTTGTTGTCGCTTTTTTAGCAGCCGGCTTTTTAGTCGCTGTTTTTTTTGCAGGTGCTTTTTCTTCCGGAACTTCTACTGTGCTTACCTGGTCGTTCTTTTGGTTCTTAACTGTTTTAACCGCGGAACCGCCTGCTGCATCAACAATAACAGTTACGTGGTTGCTGCGCTTACGAACCCTGTATCCACGACCCTGTGGTGCAGGTCGCATACGCTTGATAACCCTTGCCCCATCAACCATAATTGTTTTTACGATCAATGTATTTTCATCGCCACCTTCGTTCGATTGTTTCCAGTTGCTGATGGCAGACATTACCAGTTTGCGTAAAGGAACTGCCGGGTGTTTTGGATTGTGCTCCAGAACCGCCAATGCCTTTTCTACATGCATACCACGGATCAGGTCCACCAGCAAACGCATCTTACGTGGTGATGTCGGGTAATTGTTCAATTTTGCTACTGCTTCCATTTTTTTATTAAGTTTTAAGTGGTAAGTCGTAAGTTATAAGTAGCCTACTTATAACTTATTACTTACTACTTTTTTTATACTACTTTTTTACTTGAGTGACCCCTGAAATTCCTTGTTGGTGCAAATTCACCTAATTTATGTCCTACCATGAATTCGGTAACATAAACCGGGATGAACTTATTTCCGTTATGCACCGCGAAAGTCTGTCCCACAAAATCCGGTGTGATCGTACTCCTGCGACTCCAGGTTTTAATAACACCCTTTTTACTTTTTCCTTCTACCATTGCAGAAACCTTTGCATCAAGCTTAGCTTCTACATAAGGACCTTTTTTTAACGAACGAGCCATGTTTTATTTGTTTTTTGTTGATTCTTCTTCCCGTTTTTGTTGAGAAGAATATTTTAACAATGATTACTTAATACTTACAACTTATTACTTATTAGGTAATTTCTTTCCACCCCTCCTGGTAAGGATCATCTTGTCAGATCCTTTACCTCTTGTACGGGTGATCTCACCTTTAGCGTATTTACCTTTACGGCTACGTGGGTGACCACCGGAAGCCCTTCCTTCACCACCACCCATCGGGTGATCTACCGGGTTCATCGCTACCGCTCTTGTTCTCGGGCGAATACCTTTCCACCTGTTACGGCCTGCCTTACCCATGCTCTCCAGGCTATGATCGCTGTTACTAACAACACCAACGGTTGCATAACATTTGATCAGCACTTTTCTTAATTCACCACTTGGCATTTTTAATATGGCGTACTTATCTTCTTTATTGGTCAATTGTGCCGAAGTACCTGCGCTTCTAACAAGGATACCTCCCTGGCCGGGCTGCATTTCGATATTGTGAACATTTGTACCTAAAGGCATGTTCTTAAATACCAGTGCATTTCCCAATTCCGGTGCAACATCATCGCCACTTATAACAACCTGTCCAACCTGCAATCCCTGCGGAGCAATGATGTAACGCTTTTCTCCATCGGCATAAGCCAGTAAAGCGATAAAAGCGGTACGGTTCGGATCATACTCGATCGTTTTTACAGTAGCAGGGATATTCTTCTTATCTCTTTTGAAGTCAATGATACGGTACATGGTTTTGTTTCCACCTCCCATATAACGCATCGATCTTCTGCCCTGGGCATTACGGCCGGCTGTGTTCTTTTGCTTTTCCAGCAAGGTCTTTTCCGGGATGTTGGTAGTGATCTCTTCGTAAGCATTACCAATTCTCCACCTGGTTCCTGCTGTTGTCGGTTTGTATTTTCTAAGTGCCATTTTAATTCTTTTGCCCTAAATCCCTAAAGGGACTTTTGGAACTTTTACTTTATTAATCTCTGCATTTTGCGGTAGCAGATTTACC
>DATHEH010000368.1:0-6157 GCA_035318685.1 Ferruginibacter sp. | reverse complement strand
AAAGCCGGGTGACCTTGCCGGTTTACTTACCAATCTTGAAGCCAATGATGTGCTGTTCATTGATGAGATACACCGGCTGAGTACAGTAGTTGAAGAATATTTGTATGCGGCAATGGAAGATTACCGTATCGATATCATGATCGACAGCGGCCCCAATGCAAGGAGTGTACAGCTAAACCTGAATCCGTTTACGTTGATCGGTGCCACTACAAGAAGCGGGTTACTCACTGCTCCATTACTATCCCGTTTTGGCATAAAGTCAAGACTGGAATATTATGATTCGGTTACGCTGAAAAATATCATTCTCCGCTCTTCAAAGATATTAGGCACGAAGATCACCAGCGATGCTGCAGCAGAGATCTCAGGAAGAAGCCGTGGCACACCACGTATCGCAAATGGATTGTTACGCCGCGTGAGGGATTTTGCACAGGTGATAGGCAATGGTGTGATCGATCTTGGGATCACAGAACACTCTTTAAAGGCTTTGAATGTAGATAAGCATGGCCTTGATGAAATGGATAACCGCATCCTTTCTACCATAATAGAAAAATTTAAAGGAGGCCCCGTAGGCATCACCACCATTGCAACTGCTGTGGGTGAAGAAACAGGGACATTGGAAGAAGTATACGAACCTTTTTTGATTCAGGAAGGGTTTTTGCAACGCACATCAAGGGGAAGAGAAGCTACCGCAAAAGCATACGAGCATTTGGGTAAAAGATCATCGGGCGGAAGAACCGATAACCTGCTCTTTACTGATACTAAATAAAAGTACCGGCGTTAAACTTTTGTATCTCTTTTTTGTCTGAGCTGTTCAACCTTTACTATGAGATCAATTTTTGCAACTGCTTTATTATCTGTCATTCTTTTTTCCTGTAATAAAGATGGATCTCTTAATACACCGGCAGCACCTTCGCCAACCAGCATGTATTTTCCTCCAACAGGCAGTGATGACTGGGAAATGGCGACACCGCAATCTTTGGGATGGGACGTAACCAAATTGAACGAAGCAATTGCTTATGCCGGAACAAAAAACACTTATGGCCTCATCATTTTATACAAGGGCCGCATGGTAACAGAAAATTACTGGAACAACTGGAATAAGAACACCGTTTATTATATTGCTTCTGCCGGGAAAAGTGTGACGGCTTTTTTAGCAGGTATTGCACAACAGGAAGGACAATTGAGCATCAATAATAAAACGAGCACCTACCTGGGAAACGGGTGGACATCGGCTCCCCTGGCAAAAGAGAACCTTATTACCGTTAAGCACCAGCTTACCATGACAACGGGCCTGGAATATAATGTGCCGGATGACGATTGTGTATCTCCTTCATGTCTTACCTATAAAGCAGACGCAGGATCTTTCTGGTATTATTATAATGCCCCTTATCGCCTGGTACAGGATGTGATTGCCAATGCAACCGGCACCAGTTATAATGCCTATACAAAGAACAAGCTTGCAGATAAAATCGGGATGACAAATTATTCCTGGTTCAATTATGTGCTGTGGCTGAACAGCAGGGATATGGCAAGGTTTGGGTTACTGATTCTGAATAAAGGAACATGGAACGGGAATAATATCATGACCGACCAAAGTTATTTTTCATCAATGACAAATTCTTCGCAATCTTACAATTTATCGTATGGATATTTATGGTGGCTGAACGGGAAAGCTTCTTTTATGGCACCCACACTGACCAACACATTTCCCGGTTCTTTGGCACCTGCGGCCCCGGCAGATATGATCGCGGCATTGGGTAAGGGAGATAAGAAGATCTATGTCATTCCTTCCAAAGATCTCGTGGTTATCAGACATGGAGATGATACGGGGGATATGTTACTGGGGCCTTCATCCTTCGATAATAATTTCTGGGCTAAACTGATGCTGGCCATAAAATAAAAAAGCCCCGCAACAGGCAGGGCTTATAATTAATTAGAAGGATCTCTTATTCAGAAACAACCAGCCGGAATCCGTTGCCGTGAATGTTCACGATCTCCAGTGCTGAGTCTTCTTTCAAATATTTACGCAACTTGGCAATGTACACATCCATGCTGCGGCCATTGAAATAAGTATCGCTTCCCCATATTTTTTTCAGGGCGATCTCGCGGCTTAACAGGTCGTTTTTATATTCACTAAGCATTTTTAGCAACTCATTTTCTTTCGGAGAAAGGGTCTGCACTTTTCCATCAACTGTCAATTCCCTTAAGCGTGGATTGAAGTGATACTTGCCAAGGTCAAACTCCGCATTCACTTCCTCACGATGCATTTCTTCATTGCGTTTGAGTATCGCTTTTATTTTGTGCAGCAATACCTCGCTGTCGAAAGGCTTGGTAATATAATCATCGGCGCCCAGTTTATAGCCCTGGATGATATCATCCTTCATGGTCTTGGCGCTAAGGAAGAAAAGGGGCACATCAGGATTTACATCCCTGATCTCTTCTGCCAGTGTAAATCCGTCCATATTGGGCATCATTACATCGAGCAGGCATATATCAAATTTTTCACGCTGGAAGGCGGCCAGGCCAAGCTTGCCATCTCTTTCCAGCGTAACATCGTAATCATTTAATTCCAAATAGTTTTTTAGTACCATGCCAAGATTTGTATCGTCTTCGCATAATAATATTTTGGGTTTTACTGGTTCCATATTATTTTGTTTTATAGCAAATAAAATTAATTCATTTTCTAATAAGCGAATATAGTGCCTAATTTTTTGTTAAAGGAAAATTGTTATATGTACGGTACCGGGATAAAGATGTTCATTTTTTTATGAAAGCCTTATCAGTTAAGGTTTTCAGGAATGCAACAAGATCCTTCTTTTCCCTTTCTGTTAACCCGAGGGAGGCTTTGAGTGCAGTATCCCTGTTTATTGAATTGGGAACAAATTTTCCGGGTTCATTGTAATAGTCCATCACTTCTTCCAGTGTTTTAAACATGCCATTGTGCATATAGGGCGCAGTAACAGCCACATTACGCAAGCCCGGGGTTTTAAATTTTCCAAGGTCAGATTCCCTGCCGCTGATGACATATAGTCCGGGATCATTTAAAGAGCCGCCGTTGTACAAGCCTATATTTTTGAAACTGTCATCGGTAAAATCCTCCATCGAATGACAATCGAAGCATTGGGCTTTGCCGATGAATAACTGCCGCCCTCTTTCTTCCTGTGCAGTTAGTTTTTTCAGGTTATTGCTCCAGTCGTCGAATTTGCTTTCTACCGTTTCCAAAGTTTGTTCATAAGCGGAAAAAGCCGCTGCCAGGTTTTTTGCATCCGGCTTTTGTTTGAATATTCTTTGAAAGAGCATTTTGTATTCTGCAGATGCGTTTAACCGTCTTACCGCTTCTTCCACCGGCAACCCCATCTCATCAGGGTTTTGTATCGGCATCAGGCATTGTTCTTCCAATGATGCAGCCCTTCCGTCCCAAAAATAATAAGGACGATTCTTCATATTTAATACAGAGGGGGTGTTGCGCTTTGTTAGCTTACCTCCAATACCTATGCTGAATGCCATAGTATCAGAAAATGCATATTTGGGTTTGTGGCAGCTTGCACAGCTTACGGAAGAATCACGGGATAACATTTTCTCGGAGAATAATTTTTTACCCAGCCCGGCCTTGTTTTTTATTTCGGCATATTGTGGCTCAAAGGAAGAACTGATTAAAATAAAAAAACAAGAAATGCAAATCAAAAATACAGTAAACCTCATTTGATAAAATTACTAAGTTATTACCATCTGCTGTATCTAACCCATTAACTTTCTAAAATCTTTATCGTTCATATATTCTAAAATATCTCCGGGCTGACACTCTAAGACTCTGCAAATCTCTTCCAGGGTACTGAAACGGATGGCCTTAGCCTTGCCACTTTTTAAAATGCTCATATTGGCAATGGTGATCCCCACCCGCTCGCTTAACTGGGTTAAGCTCATTTTGCGCCGGGCAAGCATTATATCAAGGTTTACTACTATAGGCATGTTATACAGTTAGATCCTGTTCCTGTTGCAATTTATATCCTTTTAGAAATGCAGTTCTTATCGCCGTTATAATTAAGGTAAAAGCAATTAGCTTAAAGTTATCTGTAAAATAGTTGAGGGGTGAAGTGAAAGCAAAGTCAGCAGGAATTTTGCGGAAGAAAATAAGATGAAAAAAATAAGGTGATAATAATTTTATCAGCGTAAAAATTATAAGAAATGAACTTATCCATTTTATGTTTTTTATATTCTGGCCGGTAAAAGCTTTCCCTTTAGATATAGTTACCAATACCTGTGTTGGCAACCCAAGGAAGAAATAGATGAAAAGTAAGCCGGTAATGATGGCAACCGGATAAAACAAATAATGAAAGAAGGAAAAGGCTTTCCTGGAGATAGGGATTAATATCAAATTGTCTTTTGTAAACCTTACCGGAATTTCTTTTTTTTCATAATGACCTTCGCTTATAGTCCCAGATACACTTTTTACAACGCTATCAATCTTTGTGTATGTAAGAAAATATTTGTCACCATAGATGAAAAATTTTGAATCATAAGCTGATAGTGAATATCCCGATAGACTTATATAATAATCTGTTTCGGCCTCTTTGCCGATATTGCGTAAACCCGGTCCGGGGCTTTTGTTTACGTCATTTAAAATACTGTCAACCTGGTTTTTGTAAAAAGAGATCTTTGACCCGTCCTTTTCTGAAGCCATTAAAAAATGAAGACTATCTACCTGTTTCACATGTCTCGGCCAGGTAAAGGCAGTATCTTTCGGAAGCATCTTTTTCATTTGATAAACCCCGATATTTCCTAAATTCCATCCAGATTTTAAAAGGCCATCATTTTGATTTTGTAGAGACTGCTCCTTCCGCTTAGATTCCTGTTCCTTTTGTTTATATGAATAATGCGGTAAAGAATCATTAATGTATGGGGGTAAGAACACGCTCATCAAAATACTATCATCTTCTGGAAATGAATATGAGCCAGCATCATGACTGGAAGTAAAAGTGGCATTAAAAACACTAATATAAAAAAAGGTTGAGACCAATAGTATTACAACCGTTATAATTACAGCTATTTTATTGTGTACTTTTTTCATAATTCTAAAATAACTAAATTTATCGAAAAACAATAAAAATATTCCTATAAACGGTAAATATTTGTGCAATAGTTTAAATCTTTCATTGAAAGAGCCTTCGTAACTTCCCCAAAACTTTCAGAAAATGCCTGATAAAGAAGCATTCGTTAAGGCCATAAATGCCGGCTATACATTTAAAGGAGAGTCCGCAAAAATAGGCGCTGCTATATTGGATGGCGAAGTAATAGCGGAGGCCGGGATCTACCTTCCTTTAAAAACTATGAACCGCCATGGTTTGATCGCCGGTGCTACGGGTACGGGTAAGACGAAAACCCTACAAGTCATCAGCGAATTCCTGAGTGATGCCAGCGTACCGGTCCTGCTCATGGATATAAAAGGCGACCTGAGTGGTATTGCTGCCATGGGTGCTGAAAATGATAAAGTAAAAGACCGCTACCAGAAGCTTAATATGGAATTCAAGCCGGCATTATTCCCGGCTGAATTGATGACGTTAACAGGGCAGAAGGGAATTCACCTGAGGGCAACGGTGAGCGAATTTGGCCCCGTATTATTAAGTAAAATCCTTGAGTTAAATGATATACAGGGCGGTGTAGTGGCGATGATCTTTAAATATTGTGACGACACACAATTACCCTTGCTGGATCTAAAAGACTTTATCAAGATATTGCAATATATAGGAGATGAGGGGAAGGCTGAACTGGAAAAAACATACGGCAAGGTATCAACAACTTCAACCGGCACCATTTTACGGAAAGTAATAGAACTGCAGCAACAGGGCGCAGATATTTTCTTTGGCGAAAAAAGCTTTGAAGTGGATGACCTGATGAGGATAAGTGATGATGGGAGGGGAATCATAAATATCTTAAGGGTTACTGACCTGCAGGATAAACCAAAATTGTTCTCCACGTTCATGTTGCAGATGCTTGCAGAGCTTTATGCAAGCTGCCCCGAAGAAGGGGACATGGATAAGCCAAAACTGGTGATCTTTATTGACGAGGCGCATCTTATTTTCCAGGAAGCCAGTTCAGCATTGTTACAACAAATTGAGACGATCGTTAAACTGATCCGGTCAAAAGGGATTGGTGTATT
>DATHEH010000367.1:0-11914 GCA_035318685.1 Ferruginibacter sp. | reverse complement strand
CGGTCTCATCTCCGATGCACCCAATGCGCAATTCAATCCGACAGAGATCGGGTTGGCATGCATAACAGAAACATAGAATGCTTCGAGCGTTTGACCGCTTAAGGTCCGGCCACTTGCATCGGTGATGGTTCCCGAGATCATGATGGGAAGTTCGGCAATGTTGTTTTCCCTGAAATATTTTTTAGCAGCATAGATGGCCGCTTTTGCATTGAGCGTATCAAAAATGGTTTCAATTAAAAGGATATCTACTCCGCCATCTATCAATCCTTTTATTTGTTCGGTGTAGGCTATTGCAACCGTATCAAATGTTACGGCCCTGAAGCCGGGGTTATTTACATCAGGAGAGAGCGATAGCGTTTTATTCAAAGGACCAATTGCTCCTGCAACAAACCTCGGCTTGCTCTTATCCTTTGCTGTATATTCATCAGCCGCCGCACGTGCACATTTTGCAGAAGCAATATTTAAGTCATATGCCAGAGATTGCATATCATAATCAGCCTGCGCTATGGAAGTACTGCTGAAGGTATTGGTCTCGATGATATCAGCGCCCGCATCCAGGTATTGCTTATGGATCTCAATGATGATCTCCGGCTTTGTGATGCTGAGGAGGTCATTATTACCCTTCACATCGGTATGCCAGTCTTTAAAGCGCTTGCCGCGGTAATCCTTTTCCTCCAGCTTATAACGTTGTATCATGGTGCCCATGGCCCCGTCAATAATAAGAATGCGTTCTTTGAGACAGTCCTGTAATATTTTCATTTGATCAATATGTTTAATTGTCAATAGCTGAATTAAGCGATCTTAATTTCAAAATGTTGCCATGAATTTTAAACGAGAATCAATCTGTGAGAAGGTGTGCAGAATTGCTTTCGTTTATTAGTTCAATTTGGCAGAATGATCAACAGGCTGAACAATAAACAAATCTGCCTGTAAACCGGCACAAAAATAAAGCATACAGGCCATAAAACAAAATGTTATGGACTGTATGCCTGGCTGGAGGCTTTTCAATAAACGGGAGCTTTTATTACTTCTTTTCGTAGTTGCAGCTGATGGTTATCTCAATATCGTCGGCAATGTTATTTCTTACGGCAGCAGGAATACTAATATTGTAATCCTTCACTTTTACTTTAAAAACAGAATTGGCGGAAATACTGCCTGATCTTACGGTTATGGTTCCCGGCACGGAGATGGCTTTGGTTACGCCATGAATATCCAGGTTGCCTGAAACAATTACTTTATAAACCCCGTCGGTATTTAAATTGACAGAACTGATATTGGCAATGGTTCCTTTAAAAGTGGACTTTGGATATTTTGCGCTTTCTATATAATCCGCATTAAAATGTTCTTCCATAAGTGCCTTTTTAAAATGAAAGGCATTATTGAGCAAGGAGAATTGCAGCTCACCGCTTGAAGTGTTGAGTATGCTTATTGCCTGGTTATTGTCTGCTTTAATGTCTTCTAGGGGTGTGGAAGAAAAGAATGATACACGGCCATTCTTTGTAAAATATACCTGCGCCAGGCAACCGGAATAAAATGAACCCGTTAATATCAACAGGATAAATATTTTTTTCATTGTATTTTTTATTTAGTCAGCATGATAACCTCTTACTATGATAACATCTCCGGGCAAACCCATATCAGCATCGCCGCTCATATAACCACTACAGATACCTTTGATCATGAGAATGTCTCCAATCTTATGTCCCTCTGCCTTCTCTTCCATGGTGCAGTTGATGTACGCACCCTCAGCAGCAGTTTTAAGAAAAATTATTTGCTGTTGTTGCTGGTTCAAGGCCATCTTTATTATTTCACCCGATACCTCTACCACTTTGCCGGTGTATAATGCCCTCGCTTTTGCGGAGTCGGTAATAAAACTGTTATATAGTTCCGCCGCGGTGATCTTTACGCCGGCCGTATCCTTTACATTTTTATGTGGTTTATTCCACATCAGGTAACCCATAACCGTTACCACGGCAATGACTGCTATTATGATGATAAGGATTATCTTCTTCGCGTTCTTTTTCATACGTGGTCTTTGTATGAATCGTGGTTTAAAAAGAAAAGGTTGCTAATTAATGGCCGGAGATGATAAAATTTTCGACCGGTATGCGGTTGCTGATACTTTTGGCGAGGGTCATTTCATCGGCATATTCCAGCTCGCCGCCAAATGCGATGCCCCGGGCAATGGTGGTGATCTTTACAGGCTGACCCTGGAGTTTTTTGCTGATATAATATATGGTTGTATCACCCTGTATGGTAGGGCTCAGTGCAAAGATGATCTCCTGTATCTCTTCTTTTGGGATACGTTGTACCAGTGCGTCAATGGTAAGCTGTTCCGGGCCAATGCCATCCAGTGGTGAAATGATGCCCCCCAAAACATGATAGATACCGTTGAACTGCTGCGTGCTTTCTATGGCAATAACGTCACGGACATTCTCCACCACGCAGAGCATTTCCTGTTTGCGCATGGGGTTACTGCAAATATTGCAAAGTGCTTTATCAGATATATTGTGACAGCGGCTGCAGAATTTTATCTCGTTCCTCATTTTTGCGATGATCTCGCTGAACTGCCTTACTTCCGCATTATCCTGTTTAATAAGATGCAATACTAACCTCAGGGCCGTCTTTTTTCCAATGCCCGGCAATTTGGCAAATTCATTTACAGCATTTTCTAAAAGAGAGGAGGAGAAGATCATAGGCAAATATACGCAGCCCCTCCTAAATCCTCCCCCGTGGGGTGGACTTAAAAGAGAATAATTAATCAGAGAGTTTTGTGAAATAAAAGTTTAAAATCATTGTACTGCTTTAAGTCTCCCCATCGGGGGGAGATTTAGAGTGGGCCTATAGTTTTATATCCCTTTCATTATCCCAATTGGCCTTTACGGATAATTTTTGCGATAAGGTAATTACTTTTTCGGGCTGTAATTTTTTTGAGTAATCGCCCGGGTCCCATTTGCCGTTCTTATTATCATCAAACAAGATCCGTATCTCGTATTCACCGGGATCCATTAATTTTTTACTCCATTCTGTAGAGGTAAGCGGGTAGCTTTCTTTTACTGTTTCTCCTGTTACAAATTGCAATACCGGGTGTTTGGTAATGTCAAGGTTACTGAAACGCAGAACAACCGAACCGTAATCCTCTGTAAGCCTGGTGGTAAAACGAATGGTATCTGTCCTGGCAATGCTGTTGTTGGAAGAATCACTTATTGCTGTTGTATCAACGATAAGCCGGTATTGCATGCCCTGCTGCCACGCATGAGATAAGACCAGTTTTGTTCTGCTGCTGTCGATGGAGAATTGCGCCGCTATCGGTTTATAGTTGGTATCTGTTAATACAAGCTTTGCAGGATCGAATTTTTTTAAGGGTTTATTAAAGATCAGTTCCAAAGGCTTCAGCAGGTCCTGTTGTTGCCCGGCCGGTAAGGAGGTATAACTTAATCTCCTGTTAGTAGCCGTAGGTTTTGCTGTGGTGGGACTTTCTTTTTCCAGGGCAGAAGCATATAGAAGAACAGGTTTTGTATCGGCAGAAATGATAACAGCTGTATCCGAGAAAGCAAACAATTCTTTTTTTGAATTATAGGTTCTGCCGCCATCACCATCCTTTAGGGCGTATACCTTAAAATTCCCCGGAGGTAAATTCACAAAAGAAAAAGAGCCGTCAGCTTTAAGCCTTGCCACATAATCCGGTTTTATTTTTTGCACGGCAGAGTCACCAGCGTTGCGGTAAAGCATGGCTACCATTGTGCTGTCTGTTTGTCCTGTTTCTGCAAGTATTACTTTACCGGTAAGCGTCAATGAATCAATGACACTGCCGGTAGAAAAAACAAAAATAAAATCCTTTAAGGGATTGCCTTCATTATTATCAACAATGGCACTGCCGAAGTTGATACTATAGGTTGTATTGGGCAATAGACTATCTCTCAACCTTACCGTCACTGACCGTAATTTGAAATCTATGTTCGGTGTTGTTTTGGGAAGTGGAGAAATCAAAACATTGGTTTGTGCCTCCCTTAATTCAACATATTCATTAAAGTTCAGGGTTATCCTGTTGGTGCTGATATTCGTACTGTTGGGTTCGGGAGTAGAGCTTACCAATCGTGGCGGCAGGCTGTCTTTTGGCCCGCCGGTAGGGGCGCCTATCTGGGCACAGCCCGCCGGCAAAGTTATAATGATAGTGTAAATGGTAAAAGTAAGGAGCAGTGATATGAAGGGGCGTACTTTCATTGGTAGTATTAGATTGCAAACTTAAATGGTTTCTGCAATTAATCGCTTCTCCAGATCATAAACTTACCCCAATGCTAAAATAGGTAAAAGAAATTGCCGGTAGCACACCGGTGATGCATTAAAAGATCCTCCTGTAAAGATTGGGGGGACAAGCCACAGAGTTTGGCCTTCTTGCGTTACACCTGTTTTCGGAAGTAGCCTCGGAATTAACCAGGTGCTCCCATGAAAGAGCGCCTTCACTGCTGCCTCCGGTACGGGTATAGCCTGTACCATTTGTAGTAGCGTCGTAAGAGAAACCGCCTTTTACCTTATCGGGGTTCTCACGATCACCACCTCCAAGAAAATTGTCGAGTGTGATCGATATGCAGAATGCATCGCTGCGTTTGAAATCCATATTGTTCCTGTACCAGAGGCCCAGGTTGATGTAGTGTGTTTTGATCTCCAATCCCATCATCAGGGCTTTATTATGGCGCTGCATGGAATATGCTGCGCCTGGTACAACTAAAACGTCATCATCCCATAATGTGTTTTCGCCTATGACCAGCGGAAACCTTGTGATAAGCGTTAAGCGCCGCGGTAGTTTGCTTTCTTCTGCATTGCTGAAAGATTCATCGGGTTGGTTGAGGTGGTGTACGCTACCACCGATCATTAAACCACTATTGTGAACCCACATCGCTCCCGCAGCAAAATCGGGCAACCATTTTTTATTGTTGACATTAGACGTTACCTGGGTGGGAAGGTTAGTTGCAATGCCTTCATTGGTGATCTGGTCGGCGAACCATAATTTATTATAGTCTACCTGCCTGTTAAATATTCCTGCCTGGATACCTAAACTTAAACGGTGACTGCTAAAGCAAAGTAATTTTGAGAAGGTGGTATGCACGCCAAGTTTTTTTATATATCCTTCCCGCTCACTATTTACCATTAGGCCTAATCCAATATTGTGTGCAAAAACGAATTTATCCGCAGCTATTGTAAAATATTGCATCCCCGACGGCACTATAAGCCACTGCCTGCGGTAAATGGCAGATATCCTCATATCATAATCCGCCATGCCGGTGGCTGCAGGGTTCAGGTTTACAGGTGCCATAAAACCCTGGGTGTACATGGGGTCCTGTGCCTTCACCACGTGTAATGACGATAAGATCAATATTAAAACAACTATCTTTTTTTTCATCTTTTCCTTTTTTTTGAATGCATGATTTTACAATTGGATACTTACCTGACAATAGTAACTGTTCCTACCCTTTTTTTCTGTGATTGATCCGGGTACGACATACCCTGCCATTCTGTGCCGTTCTTAAACACCGCGTCAATGCGCCATATATAAGTATCCTGCTGTACGCCTTTTCCCTGGTTGAAATTATCTTTTCCGTTGTAAAGGCCGTTCCATCCTTCAGCCGGTGCTCCCTTAGCGTCAAGTTTGGCGGATTCAAAAACTTTTTGTCCCCAGGTTGTAAATACCTGCAGGCGATAAGTGGCCAGGCCGGTTCCAATGGGCAAGAATGTTTTTAATATGGGCTGCAGGCTTCCGGGCTGGAATGCATTGGGTACATAGAGGTACCCGGGGAATCCTGTTATTTGTACGAACTGCGAAACCGTATCCGTGCAATTGGTGATCTTGTCAAACACAACCAGTCTTACCAGGTATTTACCGGTATCCTGGTACCTGTGTGATGCATCGCGGGTTGTAGCGGGAATCCCATTATCACCAAAATTCCAGAAATAGTTATAGTTGGTATTTTGCGGCGTGGTATTAACAAAACTAAAGGTGAAGTTGGGTATTGCAATGATGTTACCGGGGCTTACAACAAAACCAGCAGGTGGCAGAGGCTTGGCCAGGATGAAATTTGCTTTTACCAGGGAATCTTTACAACCATACGTGCCTGTAGCAACCAGTTTGATCGTATAAGGTGTTGCCCTGGGCGGAAATGATTTTACCGGGTTGGTTTGATTGCTGAATGTGCCATCGCCAAAATCCCACAAATAGCCTGATGCAAGTGTACTTAAATTAGTGAAGCTTACAACAGTAGTGTCACATTCTTCGGTTTTATTTGCACTGAAATTAACCACGGGTTTACTTGCTATCCGTACGTTCAATGATGTCGTATCACGACAAGTACCATCACCGGCAATTAAGATAATTGGGAAGATGCCCTGTGCTGTATACAGGTGTGTTGGGTTGGTGAAATTGCTGCTGGGTGAACCATCACTCCATATCCAGGTATAATTATTGGCGCCCGAAGTTTGATTGTTTACAAAAACGTTCAGGGAGCCGCTGCAACTCAGCGTATCAGTTACTGTGAACAGGGCCTTCGGCTTTGGCAGGGTAGTGAAACTGCGTAAGAGTGTATCGGGCTTACATCCAAAATTATTGTCTGCAATTAATGCAATGTTATATTGCGTGGCAGGCTGGGTAATTAAGAATGTTGGTGACGCCGCCGTACTTACCTGTATGCCATTTAACAGCCATCGGTAGGAGGTAGTTGCTGTAGCCGTGTTGGTGACCTGTAAAGTAAAAGGCACGCAGGTGCTTTGGTTATTGAAGCTGAACAAAGCCCTGGGAGGTTCCCGCATGATGATCGTGCCGTAGGCGGTATCGCTGCATCCCAGCGTATTTGAAGCGATCAGCAAAGTATTGAATGTATATGGCAATGGCAATGCGCCCAGCAAATATTGATGGGTAAGGTTAACACTGGTAGCCACAAGCTGGTTATCCACCAGCCACCTGTATTGCAGGGGATCGATACCGGTATAGGTGGTATTGTTGGTATGCAGGATGCTGGTATCGTTCTTACAGGTGCTTATACTTAAAGGAGCAAATGCAGCGGTTGGTTTATTTTTTACAACAAAATTTATCGTGGCGCTGTCCTTACACCCGGCACTGTTCACCACAACCAGTTTGGCACTGAATGTTCCGGCTTTTTGATAAGTGTATTGTGCGTTGATACCATTGATCACAATTACAGATGGTATTACCGTGGTATCAACGATGTACCAGGTAACTGTTTCGTTGCCCAAACCTAAAGCAGACGCGGTTAAAGTAAAAGGGATACAGTGCTGGCCTGCGCTGTTGGAAGAAATATTGGCGGGTGGTTTAGCCGTTACAGTAACGGTGAATTGTTTTGTGTGGCTGCAAACAATGCCCTGGCTTATCACTTTATCTGCCCATAAGGTAATGGTATAAGTGCCTGCCGCTGCATAAGCATGTGTTGGATTTTGCAGCAGGGAAGTATTTCCATCACCAAAATCCCATCTCCAGGCATTTGCATTTTGTGAAATATTGGTGAGCCTCACCGTGTCATCAACACAAAAGCTATTTCCGTTGGTAGTAAAATCAGCAATCGGTCTTGCAAATACCTGCACCTGTAAATAAACAGTTGTATCGCTGCAGCCGTTTTGCAGTTGAACACTTACGGGGAAAAGGCCGGGGCTCAAATAAGTATGCTGTACAACGGATTGCTGTCCCGGCGTATTTTGCAACGGGCTGCCATCACCAAAATTCCATATTAAATTAGTGGCACCGGTGCTGGCATTATTAAATGAAACGGAATGCGGCGCACAGCCAAACAACTGGTTGCCGCTCACGCTTATTTGCGGATGGATAGTATTTGGCGCTACAACGATGGTCACATAACTGGTATCGCTGTTGCATTCATTTACGGAGATAAGCCTGATGGTAAATGTGTCGGTGATACCCGTATTATAAACTACATTAAAAGAACTGAGCGCATAAGTAGTGTCCAGGGTTCCGTTCCCAAAATCCCAATAATAAGTTGCGGGTCCGCCCAAAGACGTATTGCTAATATGTGCAGTGAAAGGCGAGCAGCCGAAAGTGGTATCCACACCAAAACGTGCTTTGGCGTTTGCTCTTATTTTTACACTGTCAAGCCAAACGGTAGTATCGCAGCCATTGTATGCTTTCAGCGTAATGTAATAAGTAGTATCATTAAATAATGGGACGGCATTATAGATCACCGTGCCGGGTTGCGCCTGTGTGCTGGTAGTTCCGTTTCCAAAATTCCAGAAGAACTGAACACCGCTGAAAAGGTTAGAGATATTATTGAATGAAACCGCCAGGGGAGCGCAACCATATACCGGCGTGCGTGTAAATTGCGCAATGGCCGTAGCAAAAGTGATGAACTGCCTTTCAATGCTATCTGCCTTACATCCAAACTGGCTGGTTGTTACTAATTTAATGATGACCGTATCACCGGGGGTGCTCATGATATAACCGGGAAAAACACCGGTGGTATTAGTTGCAAACAAAATACCATCAGCATACCAGGTGTAGAGGCCGTTCCTGTCGGGGAAAGGAGTTACATTAATAACTGTTGAAAGATCAAATGGCGTGCAACCTATCAATGAGCTGGCGGTATACACTGCTTTTGAATCCTGGTTCACGGTGATGGTTACCGGTGCAGAATAATTTGCCTGCGGGCCGCTGCAAAGTGTGGTACTTACCCTGCGCCTGTACCAGGTGGTTTGTATTAATACACCCGGACTGTAATTTATACCGGTTGCTCCTGGTATTACTGTCCATACGCCACTGAGAACTGTACTGTCTTCCCAGGTGTAAGTAAAAACATTATTGCCTCCGGTTGGTACAGTTCCATTAATTGTTGCCGGGGTAGTATTGATACAAATACCCTGGTTAGCGGATATATTATTGTTTGCCACTCCTGACTGTACGGTAATAAAAATAACATTACTGACGTTTTCGCAGGGTAATGAAGTAACCTTTCTCCTGAAATAAAGTGAAGCAGTTAATGTGGCCGTATAATTTTGTAAAGTTGCTACAGGTGTTGCCGGCCCCCAACTGATACCGTCAGGACTTTGCTCCCATAAATAGGTATAAACACCTGTACCTCCGGTTGGGCCTGCCCCGTTAATGGTAACAGATTGTCCTGAACAAATAGTAATCACCGGTGCGCTTACCAGGTTCTGAATATCGTCATAGACCCTTATCTGCACATCATCTGAAGTAGGAAGACAAACACTGTTGGTTATCGTCCACCGGGAAACATAGGTGCCGGTTTGCAAAGCAGTAATAGTAGTTGTTGGTGATGCCGGGTTGGTTATATTATATCCTGCCGGTCCGCTTATATAGGTCTATGTACCCGTACCGATCAAAGCAAAATTCGCTGCAAGTGTGGCTGAGCTAACGGCACATAAACTTTGGTCTGGACCTGCTGCCGAAATAGTAGGATTTGCAGCAACCACGACCTCGACGATATCATTACTTATGGGGCAGGCGCCATTGCTGATACTCCACCTGAAGTTATAGGTGCCGGGTGTTAAAAGTGTTACGCCGGTAGTTGCCGAAAGTGGATTGGTTATATTCGATCCCACCGGCCCGCTCACATAAAACCATTGACCAGTTCCCACGGTTGGGACATTACCGGCTAATGTTGCGATTGATGCACAGATCACCTGGTCGGTGCCGGCATTTGATGGGCTTGGGTTGTCAAAAATACTTACCTGTACGTTACTGGAACTGGGTGTGCAATTGCTGAAACTTGTCGTCCACCGGAATATATAAACACCGGCAATCAGGCCCGTGATCGTTGTTGTGGGAGATAAAGGATCAGTGATCACAAACCCCGGAGGTCCGCTTATAAATGTCCATGCACCTGTTCCGATCGTTGGACTGTTAGCCGCCATTGTTGCAGAAGTTGCAAGACACAAATTTTGGTTAGGCCCTGCTATGGCAGGTGTTGGCCCTGCCGCAATTATAATAGTAACATTTGAAATGCTGGTACAACTTCCGCTTACGATCGTCCACCGGAAAACATAGGTACCCGGTATCATGCCGGTAATGGTCGTACCCGGTGAAGATGGAGTTGTGATCACCGGAACATTCGGTCCGCTTACCCATGTCCAGGTACCCGTACCAATAACCGCTGCAACAGCAGCCATGGTAACCGAAGTGCCACATAGGTTTTGAGCAGGACCTGCATCAGCTGTTGATACCGTATCGATAGTAAACTGGGTGCTGTGTGTTATGGTTCCGCATTCATTGGTTACCGACAAGGAAACAGTATGTGTACCCGGCCCGGTAAAAGTAACGGGTCCTGGTATCGGGTTTGATGAAGTTGCGGGTATACCTCCCTGGAAGGTCCATGCGTAAGTTGGCAGTAAAGGACTGCATGCATCAACTGTTGCCGATGGGGTAAAGGTTATTGTTCCGCAGGCATTCGGGATATTATTTACAACAACTGTCGGTGGTTTTTTTACGATCACGGTTTTGTTGGTTGTAAAATTACCACAGGGATTATTGACCGTGAGTGTAATGGTATACGTTCCGGCGTTATTAAAAACAAAAGAAGGATTTACAGAGCTTGCATTTGTTCCATTCGTAAAACTCCATGATGAACTTGTTCCGCAAAAGCCAGCAGCATAAGCAACGGTCCATAAATAAGTGGCATTACCGCAAACTGCCGGATCATTACTTGTATTAGTGGCGTCTACAGCAAAAGGAATGCAGCCGGTGGAATTATTTAGTGTGAAGGAAGGCGTTGGAGGCCCTGTAATACAAACCTGTCTTGTAGTAGTTGAAGATCCGCAAAAATTAGTGCCGGTAAGGGTAACCGTGTATGTACCTGGTGCAGCATACACATGACAGGGGTTCATTAAATTACTTACGGGGCTGCCATCGCCAAAATCCCACACAAAACCGGCAGTTGCAGAGCAATTGACGCCTGCCCCGGGATTAGAAGTATTTGTAAAGCAAACGCTTTGTCCCACACATGCAGGGCTTGGTGCTACGGTGAAAGCTGCTGTTGGTTTTATCCTTACCTGAATATTTCCTGCTGTATACGGTGTGCTGCCGCAGGCATTGGTGATGGTCAATGTTGCGGTAAAGCTATTTGCAGGACAGGATGAAAGATTGTATGTGTGATAGATGGTATCTGTAGTAAAGCCGGGGTTCAGCGGGTGAATACGTATCAATGGGGCGCCATCTCCAAAATTCAAAGAATATATTGTACCCGTAGAGTTGATCTGCCAGTTACTGATCGTAAAAGGCACAACAGCAGGAACACATAAATTGGAAGTTGATCCCAATGTTCCCAAACTTCCTGCCGGGTTGGTTTGGTTGGCAATGGTATAAGTTTTTGTACTGCTGCAGCCATTATTTGCCAGGGCTGTTACAGTAAGGGTGAAAGATCCTATTGTGCTGTAAACATGGTTGAGCGGAAAATTTGCATTCGTTAAACCGGTTAAAAGAGGAGTTCCATCTCCCCAGTCAAGCGTATAGGAACTGATACAACCGGCACTCGGCGATATATTATTGATCGTTATCGGGAAAAGCGGGTTGCCGGGTGTTGGCGAATTCTCACAATTACTAAAAGGAGAGATCGGATCAGGATCCTGTAACTCCACATCAGGCGCCTGGAGAATATTTACCGGGTGTGTAACAAGCGTATTTGAACAACCCGTTGCGTCCGTCACCGTAAGTGTGTTGTTCAGATTAGCAGTGCCGCAGCCCAGCGAAGTAAAGGTATGCAGCGGGTTTGCCAGGTTGGAAGTTCCCCCGCCACCAAATGTCCAGGCATAGATATAGGGCAGGGTGCCACTGCTTACCGTAGAATTAAATTGTATGGGAATGCCCGAGCAGATATTGTTGGCATTGGTAAAATTAACAACAGGAAGAACGCTTGTAACCCTGATGATCACGAAAAATGTATCT
>DATHEH010000366.1:0-6019 GCA_035318685.1 Ferruginibacter sp. | reverse complement strand
TACCGAACCGGTGCTGGTTACCCAGGTATGATCAAGATATTTTGTTGCCGACAGCGGATTGGCCCAGGCATACAGCTTACCCATGGAATCAACCACCAATGCTTTATCGTCTTTTTCTTTTGCAGGAGATCCCCCGTTATTGTTACAACCCGGGACGGCGATCATAAAAAGTAAAAGACAGGAATATGTTATCAGCCCGGTAAATAGTTTTGCGATCTTCATTTTAATAGTGTTAAGGTTTGTTACGAAAGTTCAGCCAAGAAACGGTTTTTCAGGCATATGTGCAAGGGTGTTTCTCTAACAGGCGCAGGTATGCAGCATGGCACTGTGTCAGGGGTATCTGTGCCTTGCTGGTTTTTTCGAACCGACGCATTGCGCCAGTGGGGTTGCCTGGCGGCATTACAAACCTAATCCCTAATTTATCAAAAAAAAGATCAGCCGCAGTTTTTGCGGAATTTGCCGGAAAATGCCGGTAAACCACGTAACTGGGAAGAGACTTTCTTGTATCCTTCTTGTATCCTTCCAGTATCCAGGCATGAATTTTATACGTAAGATCATCAAAAATATACAAGAAGGACACTGGAAGTACTCAGGAAGGACCCTGGAATAACTGCAGCAGAAGTTTTCCGTTAAAGAGGCATTTTTAATGATATTCCGCAAAAGCCGCACGGAATTTTTTATATCACGGGGTTCCTTACTAAACTTGTGCCTTGCCTTGCTATTTTTGTTTCCTGGGGTTGGCTTTTTAAATAAGAATGGCACAGATACGCAGCGCTCGAACTGGCGCAGATATGCAGCATGGCTCTGTGCCATGTCTGTTCATAATATCAAGGCATTGAGTTGGATGATTTCCAGTAACCCCTTGCCACCATTATAATCTACTGCACTGCTATACAACCAATCCTCTGCTTTGGTTACAAAACGTGCTCGAACTGGCGCAGATATGCAGCATGGCTATGTGCCTGGGGTATCTGTGTCATGTCTGTTCATAATATCAAGGCATCGAGTTGGATGATTTCCAGTAACCCCTTGCCACCATTATAATCTACTGCACTGCTATACAACCAATCCTCTGCTTTGGTTACAAAACGTGCTTCTAAAGGGTTATCGTGCAGGTAGTCTAATTTTTGATGTGCTATCTTCCCTGTTGTCAATTCAATGGGATGACTTTCTCCCTGCCATAATTGAAATTTATTATTACACTTTTTACCTGCTCTTTCCATCATCCATAAAAGCCATTCTTTCCTGCTTTCTTTGCTGTTCGCAATTATACACTGGTGTAACATTTCCGAGCTATGGCGTTTCAGGTCCCTCATTATGTTAGAAAGATGGTTGCCCCTGGTGCCGACTATCAGGTGCATATGACTGGTCATCATACACCAGGCGTAAAGTTCAAGATCTTTATGTTGCTGGCAAAATTTGATATTATTAATAACAATGTCCTTGTATTCATTTCTTATGAACAGGTCTATCCAGTTTACTATAGTAAATGTTACAAAATAGCGTTTATCGCAATCCCTGAATTTGTATTTCCTGCTCATGCCTGAAATTACAAAAGGGACCTGTTGAGCCTATGTTGTTTTAAACCGGTAGTTTGGGATTTTGTACAAACGCTAAATAAGGACTGGCGAAGATATGCAGCATAGCACCGTGTTCGGGATATCTGTACCTTGCTGGTTGTTTTGAACTGGCGCAGATATGCAGCATGACTCTGTGCCTGGGCTATCTGTGCCTTGCGGTGTTATTTCCTTGCGGGTTCGTTTTAAATAAGAATGGTTTACCTGTTAATTTAAAATTGGCACAGATACGCTAAGCTGCAATTCCCAAGCTGCATATCTGCGCCAGTGCTAGGTATCTGTACCTTGCTGGTTGTTTTGAACTGGCGCAGATATGCAGCATGGCTCTGTGCCTGGGCTATCTGTGCCTTGCGGGTTATTTCCTTGCGGGTTCGTTTTAAATAAGAATGGCACAGATACGCACCACTGCAATTCCTTATCCGCATATCTGCGCCAGCGCTAAAAGTATACCTGCGCCAGTAGGGCCAGTGCTAAAAGTATACCTGCACCAGTAGGGTATCTGTGCCTTGCGGTGTTATTTCCTTGCGGGTTCGTTTTAAATAAGAATGGCACAGATACGCACCACTGCAATTCCTTATCCGCATATCTGCGCCAGTAGGGATGTTAGCGGTAGTTTATTTATTTTTCTTTTCAGTCAGTAGACGGTTGTCTAAGGTTAGCAACTTGCCTTTTATTTGCTATTCCAGTCAAAGTCAATAAAATTAAAAGAACTATGAAGCCTCCAAAAAAAGTGATGAACTGGTTTAATGAACCCACGAATTCGGTTAATGGCTGAATTAATTTTTGCTTGGTGAGAAGCGTGTTGATGAAGTTGTTTAAGGTGAAAAACGAACTCGTCAACAATATAGGCCAGCCATTCCTTCTATCTTTCAAGAAAAAGAGAAGTCCTATAAATAAACAAATATAGCGTGCTGCTACACCAGCCGTTTCAAATCTATAGAATGTTTCCGGGCCTTCGATTTTGAATTGAGGGACAAAACTAATTAGCGTAAAAAATAGGGCAATACCCATAAATAAAACAGCAGTACTTAAAAGAAAGGCTTCGTGCAATTTCCTTCTTTTTTTTAATACAAATGCCATGAGGATTATGAACCCTAATTCCAATGTTACCATTACATTTTGTACAATTAAAATATCCCCCTCGCCTGAAAGCACACCCTTGTGGGCTGAATAGACTGATAAGAGTGCGACAGAAGCAAATAAAAAGGGGCCAAAAAATAAAATTGACAAACCAATTTTTCTATGAATTAGGTATTTCTTCTTTCCAATAAGGCTGAGTTGGTATAGTAACAAAAACAACCAGGTCAAATTGGTTATGACATGTAGAGTTTGATAAGGAGTCGGTTTGGCGCCAACTCCAAAATAGATGTTCCAAAACCCTGTAATGCTTAACAGTATTACCATTATTACAAGTGAATACTCAAAAATGTAATTTTTAGAATTATTCATTTCTGTTGGTCGATTTAAATATTTATTTTAAGCCTTCATTTTATTGTAGTGTCTCTTTAAATTACCGCTAACGCTTGAGTATTTGCGAAGGCAGGAAATTCATTGATTGTCCAGCCCGGTACAAATGCTCATTTAAAAATGTATTGTTGAAGTTATGAACTAAAGCTGAAAATTGAACGTCGAGCTTTAACTGCTGCTGATGCTTGCACGTAGTTGATGTTATATTGTCAAGCCCTGCTTTTACAAATACTTTTGTTGTGCGATCGTTTTTTTTGTCACCCAAATAGTGCCTTGATTTTTTTTAAGTTGCTTTCAACGTGTCTATGAGGCATGTATTTAAGGTTTGGTAACTCTTGCTTCAATTTTTCCATCTCAGAATTTGTCAAGTCAAACGCCCAATTAAGTGTTTTAAGATTTTTAAGTTTAAATACAGTGTCAGTACTTTTATCTGTCGAATTAATCATTGTCGTACTTAGGTAAATTAAATTTTGAAAGTCAGCTAAAAACTGAAAGTTGTCAACTTTTTGCTTTTGATACATTCCACCTTCAATGGTCAAAAATTTTAAGTTTGTCAATGATTTGAGCAATGAAAAGTCTGATATGTTTTTGAAATTTTCAATAACAAGAACTTCAAGGCCTATTAATTTTTGGAGAGGTCCAACGCTTTCGATTTTTGCAGAGTCACCAATTCTTAAATATTTTAAGTTTTTTAGTTTTGATAAATTGTCTAACGATTTGATGTTGCTGTTTTTTATGTTCAGTCCAACAAGATTGTCTAATAAGCAAGCACTGTCAAAAATTGTTTGAGGTGTCGTTGTAGTAAACCAAAGCAACTCAATGTTTCTACAACTTGGTAGAAAGTCAGCCCATTCTTTAATTAGATTTTTCTGTTGCGTTGGCGTTAGGTCGCTATGTTGGGTACAAGCAATATTTAGTTTGGTCTGTCCGCTAAATTGTGCTGGATAAGTTATACTGTCTGGTGGAAAGCCATTCTCTTTGTCCCAAAGCCAAAAGCCATTTTCTATTTGTTTCTCTGTCATTAGGATGTCTCTTTAAAATGGGCGTACAACGCCCGGGTTTGCCGCAGTTTGGGTATTTGATGCTGTGTCCGCTCGGTGACGATGTAATAAAGAAACGAAAATTTGATGAGAACAAAAAGATAATTGCTAAACGGTCGCACCCATAGCCGATGATTGATAGCGATATTATGCTGCAGTTACCTGGTCATGCCCAAATTGCGGCAAACCCATGTTAGCGGCTGGCTATCGAGGACTTAAGTTTCTTAATTGAAGGCAACCAGGAGATAAAGAATTCAACAATTAGAACCGGAATTACCCAACTCATCCATTCATAAGTTGCATCTCTCACATCCTGATTTTTTATAAAAGATAAAAAATTATGCTTGTAGACAAGGTCAGATAAAATGCGAAGGAATACGAACGACAACGTCAAAGTATAACTCCGGATCATAAATAAACGATGCGCCTGAACATTCTTTCTTTTTATAGTGATCCACGCAGCTGATGTCATAAATAGCCACAAAATAGCAAGGATCAGTGCTGGAACTACAGAACCCGGGTATGGCTGCGTAATGCTGAGATAGAGTGCAGATAGACCTCCTAAAAGGCATCCGATAATGTATATTTTTCCTAACAGCCTATGCCATTTTATGTGATGTTTACGAAACCAAGTCCAGAATTGAAAAGGACCTGTTATCAGAGGTATGACAGCAGTAATTAAATGAGATACAAACCAAAATTGTTTATTCCAAAATGTCGGGCCTATGCCTTCTTTGACAAACCTGTAGTTTATTGCACGATAAAGATAGTACGAGCTAAATAAAATTATTATTGTCCAAAATATTTTGACTATTAGTTTCTTTTTATCCATGATGTCATTTAAGCTTGCCGCTAACGTCCGGGGCTTGCCGCAGGCTGGGTATTTGATGCTGTGTCCGCCCGGTGACGATGCAATAAAGGAACGAAAATTTGATGATAAAGAAAAGTCAATTGCTAAACGGTCGCACCTATAGCCGATGATTGGTAGCGATATGTTACTGAAGTTACCAGGTCATGCCCAAATTGCGGCAAACCCATGTTGGCTGTAGTTTTATTTCCATCGCCAGTTCAGGTCATCAATGTAATCAACTGATAGTTTACTACAAAGTTTTTTTAATTCCTGGCGTACGCTGTCAGTGTCAGCAAGTTTAAATTTTGGTATTATCAAATGTCCGCCGGTTCGCATTTTAATATAGAAATAGTCACTCGTCTCGATTGTATTTTCAATTTCACTCAAATTGATTTTTGATTCACCTGTGGCGTCACTCGTTTCAATACCTTCCTCATTTAAACTGACATTTGTAGTTTGTCCGAACCTGTTTTTATAAGTGTCAGCTATGTATTTTTTATAATGGTTCTTATGATACCATTTTTGGTAAAAGGGGAAAAAGCATAAGATTACCAACCCAAATATTAAAAAGTAGTTGGTCATAAAAGTATTGCCACTTTGATAAAATAGTAAACTTAGAATCAAGAGTGCAGCGGTATAAATTAGCCAAGATTTTAACCTCTGTTGTTTTATTCTGTCATTTTTAGAAGCAATATATAACTGGTGTAGTAAAAAGTCATTTTCAGAAAGCGAATAAGTCAATTTCATAATTTACTTGAATAAACGGAATGTTCGGAAAAATTACAGCCAAAGGTATAAATGCCGCAGATTGCTTTCAATCATTCCTCCTCTCATACCCCGGCACTTTCGGCGCACTATACCCCTTATTCTTCAACGCATTTTTTATTTCAGCTATCGCACGCTCCAGCTGCGGGTCAGTTCCTCTTGCCATAGCACCAAGGTCCTCGTCAACTAAAATATCAGGGTCAACACCATGGCCTTCTTTGAACCATGTTCCGTCGGGGTGGTACATGCGGAAGGAGGGGGCTGTTATGTTTCCGCCGTCCATGAGTAAAGGCATGCCACTGATACCGATGAGCCCGCCC
>DATHEH010000365.1:0-16026 GCA_035318685.1 Ferruginibacter sp. | reverse complement strand
TGCCAGCTCAAGGTTGCCCGTAAAAATATAGCCAAAGTAACCCTTGCATTTCTTCTTTAAAAAATCGCCAATGCGCTTATAAGTGATTTCAAGTTCAGCTTCAACACCCAGGCGGTCACCGTACTCAGGATTAAAATAAACTGCACCACTCTCCTCCTCCGGGATAATTGTTTCTTCAAAATCGCAAACATGAAATTCAATAAATTCTTCAACGCCTGCGATGCCTGCATTCACCTTTGAAATATTCACGGCGTCTTCGCTGATATCTGTTGCAATAACTTTAAGCCCCGGCAGATCAATTACCTGCTCTTCCAGTTTTCTAAATTCAATATTATAAAATTGTTCATCATAGCCGGCCAGGTGCATAAAGGCATAATTGGATCGCAGTAAACCCGGTTTACGCTTTGTTGCCAGCAATACCGCTTCAATGGCTACCGTGCCTGAACCACACATCGGGTTGATGAATGGAGAACTCCTGTCCCACCTGGTTGCCAGCAAAGTAGCAGCCGCAAGCGACTCCAGCATGGGTGCCTTACCGGGGATCTTGCGATACCCGTGTTTTGATAAGGTTTCTCCCGATGTATCAATGAAGATCTCAGCCAATGATTCTTTCCAATATAAATGGATAACTGTTTTATCCAATTCCGGTCCCGAGTTTGGACGCTCCCCGGTCTTATTCCTGAACCGGTCAACTATCGCGTCCTTGACCTTTACATTAGCGAACAAAGAATTATTTATCGTTGGGTTATCTACATTACTGCTGATGGAAAAATATCCATCCACATGTAAGATATCTTCCCATGGATGATCGATCAGTGTTTTGTACAGGTCATCTGCATTATCCGCATTGAATTCTTTTAAGGAAAATAAGACCTGGCTGGCGCAGCGTAAGCTTAGGTTCATGCGGATACAATCCTTCAATGTTCCTTTAAGCTCAACACCCGTTTTAAACACGCGTTCAGGTCTATATCCCAGTTCTGCCAGTTCCATTTGCAAATAAGGAGACAAGCGGTTGCTGCAGGTAACGATGATTCGGCTGTCGGTTGTAAAATTTGGCATCTGCAAACTTAAATGAAATATTATAAGCTAACCACAGATTCACACAGATTGATCCACAGATAACACAGATCTGTGGCTATATGTGATAAGAATCAGTGTTATCTGTGGTAAAAGAATAATCCTTAGGTTTAGCCGTTCCAATCAAAGGATCAAAACTGCAAACTCTGCTTTATATTTGCAGGATGCTAGCAATAAGTAATCGCGGTAAGCAAATGCCTGCTTCCCCCATAAGGAAACTGGTTCCTTATGCAGAAGCTGCAAAGCGAAAGGGTACCAAGGTATACCATCTTAATATTGGACAACCGGATATTGAAACCCCCAAACAGGTTTTGGATGCGGTGCGTAAAAGCGATTTTAAGGTTTTGGAATACAGCCATAGCGCAGGAAATGAAAGCTACCGTAAAAAATTAGTTAAGTATTATAAGAAGAACGGCATCGAGATCAATGAAGGGCAGATCATTGTTACCACCGGCGGCAGCGAAGCCATACTCTTTGGCTTTATGGCCTGCATGGATGCGGGAGATGAAGTGATTATTCCGGAACCATTTTATGCCAACTACAACGGCTTTGCTGTTGAAGCTGGTGTTGTTGTAAAACCGATCCTCTCCTCTATTGAAAATGGTTTTGCCTTACCACCCATTGAAGATTTTGAAAAAGTAATAACTGCAAAGACAAAAGCCATTGTTATCTGCAACCCTAATAATCCAACAGGTTATTTATACAGCGCAGCAGAAATGGAAGTACTGAAGCAGCTCATCATCAAACACAATTTATTTTTATTTGCTGACGAAGCCTACCGTGAATTTTGTTACGAAGGCACGCATACCAGCGCCATGCACCTGACCGGCGTGGATGACCACGTGGTATTAATGGATACCATCAGTAAGCGTTATAGCGCCTGCGGTGGCCGCATTGGCGCATTTGTTACAAAGAACAAAGCCTTACTGGATGCCACCATGAAATTTGCGCAGGCAAGATTAAGTCCCCCATCCTTTGCACAGATATTAGGCGAAGCTGCTGTTGACCTGCCTGACAATTATTTTGATACCACCAAGGCAGAATATAAATTGAGGCGTGATACCATTGTAAAAAGACTGAATGCCATACCCGGTGTTTTTTGTCCTAACCCCGGTGGCGCTTTTTATGCCATGGCGAAATTGCCCATAGATGATTCGGATAAATTCTGCCAGTGGCTGCTGGAATCTTTTTCATACAATAACCAAACGGTGATGCTTGCACCGGCTACGGGTTTTTACAGTACCCCCGGACTGGGTAAGCATGAAGTACGCTTAGCCTATGTGATCAACGTTACCGCCATCAATGCAGCAATGGATTGCCTGGAAAAAGCATTGGAACAATACCCGGGCCGGAAAGTTTAAAGCAACTCACAACTCAACTATACATAATGCGTTCTTTAAAAGGAACGCATTATTATTTATCCATAACATGTTGATAAGAGAAAGATCACGCATTATATAATTCCCTATTTTTACGACATAACCATTACATACTATACAAGTAAATATCATGGCGTTGGCGGTATAGTTGGTTTCATGCTTACCGCTGTTTTTGCCAACCAGGCGAGGAGGAAAGACTGGGGCTGGATATGAGCCGGCATGGAGAGAAATTGTGAGTTCTTACATAAAACGTAACCACAGATAGTCACAGATACCACAGAAGAAATCCGTGCTATCTGTGTATCAATACTTTTAATCCGTGGCTATTGCTCTTATCATCTTGCTCCCGGAGGACAATTCTTTTTCAAAAAAGTTGTATACAAGGTTGACAGGTGAAGTCCTGTGCCCGCCCCCTCTGAAATACCATGTGTCCGGTTAGGATAAGGCATGTATTGAAATTGCTTATTGTGTTTTATCAACTCATTCACTAAAACTTCGGCGTTGGAAAAGTGAACATTGTCATCCCCCGTGCCATGGATGTACAATAAATTTCCGGTAAGATTTTTTGCATAAGTGACCGGTGAACCATTTATAAAATCTTCCCGGTTCTCCTGCGGAAGTCCCATATACCTTTCCTGGTAAATATTATCATAGAACAACTGGTTGGAAACAGCTGCGATGGAAATACCGGTCTTAAATATTTCGGGATACCTGAATAAAAGGTTCAATGTTGATGAACCGCCGCCACTCCATCCCCATACAGCTATGCGGTCCCTGTCGAAATAAGGACTTAGTTCCATCATTTTCTTAAATCCTTTGGCCATGTCAACAACATTGATGTGACCCACTTTCCTGTAAATGGATTTTCTCCAGGCAGCACCCTTAAGCATGGGCGTGCCGCGGTTATCAATGGCAACCTGCACATAACCATCGCCCCTGATGTCACCATTATATAAAAAATTATCATGGTTGCCATACCTGTCCATAACAGTTGATGAGGCCGGTTCGCCATACACAAAGAATACAACAGGATATTTTTTTGTGGAATCAAAATTTTTCGGCTTGTTGATCCATGCATCCAGTATGATATTATCATCGGTGATGATCCTTAAATATTCTATGTTGATATTATTATCCTTCTTTACGTTCAATGCAATGCTCTTTGCCGGGTTCAGTGGTTTGTTATCCGGTAATGATATCCATTCCCTTACCGGTGCCGTGTTATGACTGGAGAAAGAATGCGTGGCAAATTTGCCATTTGGAGATATATCGTACGCATGTGTACCTTTTAGTTCCATACCACTTACAGACTCCGGGTCTTCTTTTGGTTTTGAAACGATCTTTTTTACTTTTTGTAAAATGTTCGCCTTTTCAACATTCACCCGGTACAAATACATTTGAGTTGGGTTAAGCGGTGAAGCGCTGAAATAAATATAATTATTAGCCTCATCAATACACTTTATCTCCCCGATATCATAATTACCTTTGGTCAAAAGTGTTTCCGTTTTACCATCGCGGCTTATTTTATAAATATGGCGCCAACCGTCCTTTTCACTTACCCAGATAAAATCCATTCCTTTATTTACCCAGTTCCAGCCGCTGGGGTCATCCGCATTCAGGTCAACCCATGCTTCGCTGTTTTCGGCCCAGAAGGTACGGCTGCTGCCATCTGTAGCGTTACAATATTTTAACTTGCTTTCCTGTTGCTTGCGGTCGAGTTGCTGTACGATCAATTCATTCAAACCCGACCATTCCATCCTTGGCAGGTAGTTCTGTTGCGGGTCTCCTTCAATGTCCATCCAGCGGATAGCGCCATTGTCAATACTAATGACCCCGATCCTTGTAGGCGATGGTGCTTCACCAACTTTTGGATATTCAACCGGTATTACCTGCGAATAGATACTATCGGTTGTATTCAACATATAGTAGTCACGTATCTTACTGGCATCTACCTGCCAAAAGGCGATCCTGCTTCCATCAGGGCTCCACCTGAATCCATCCCTGCAGCCGAACTCCTCTTCATATACCCAGTCAAAAGTTCCGTTGATCACTTTCCTGTTGCCGTCCCTGGTAAGTTTCGTTATCACACCCGAGCTTACATCTTCTACAAATAAATTGTGTTCACTCACATAAGCACATTTCCTGCCATCGGGTGAAAATTTTGCGAACATAAGTGATTGTGCCGGCAGTGTTCTGCCCATTTGTTTTAATTTGTTGGAAAGAATATCCAGTACCCAGTAATCGCCCCTGGTATTGTAACGCCAAACCTTAGCCGTATTGGTAAACAGCAGCAGTCTCGTATTATTGGTATTGAAGGCATATGACTGGGGGGTTAGTGTTTTTGTGGTTCCGGGTACTGTAAGCTGTTCTTTTCTTATGATGATCGTTTCTGCTTCTGTCTTTACATCAACCCTGATTATGTTACCTTCTTTAATCCTGGTATAAGCATTACCATCGGGGGTCCATTTTGTTCCGCCTCTTTGCGCCCACGTAAATTGAACAAAACAGATAAAAAGGATCACCAATTTGAAATTCTTAAAATTCATACGTTAGGTTTTAGATAAATAAAATTAAGCAAATAGGCATAACCTACAGGCGGCAATGTGATAAAAGGATTTATTTTTGGATAATGGAAAAAGATAAGCTGCGGCTGGATAAATACCTTTGGGCTATACGACTTTTTAAGACCCGTAGCCAGGCAGCAGATGCTTGTGATGGCGGTAAGATAAAACATAATAAGGATAATGCCAAGGCATCCCGAACCGTGCATGTTGGCGACGAATATGAAGTAAAGACGGAAAGTAAACGCTGGGTAATAAAAGTAATAGCATTACTGGATCATCGTGTTCAATATAGTGATGCCATAAAATATTACGAAGACATTACCCCTCCTGAAGAGCTTGACCGAATTAAATTCCAGGCAGCCGTGTTTCATACAGGTAAAAGAATGAGTAAACAGGGAAGGCCCACGAAGAAGGATAAAAGAGACCTTGATGAGTTTACAGGACCTTCATAGAAAAAAATTCTAAAACTCCAATTTTGAACCACATAGCAGCATAGAGAACACAGACTCATATGTCTTCTATTGTTGACTATGTTCCTATGTGGTTCCACCGGTACCAAAGTTTTCATTTACTTTGTAAAATGAAAATCGACATCATATCCGTTGTTCCGAATTTATTAGAAAGCCCTTTTGCGCATTCCATCATGAAGAGGGCAAGGGATAAAGGATTGCTGGAAGTGAATGTGATCAACCTCAGGGATCACACTACTTATGCAAGAGCCCAGGTGGATGATTATGCTTTTGGTGGTGGTGCCGGCATGGTAATGATGATCGAGCCACTGGTAAATGCCATTGAGGGTTTACAAAAAGAAACGACCTATGATGAGGTGATCTTTTTAACGCCGGATGGTGAGACCTTCAACCAGAAAATGGCAAACCAGTTTTCTTTAAAAAATAATTTACTGCTCATTTGCGGACATTACAAAGGCATCGACCAGCGTGTGCGGGATCATTTTATTACCAAAGAGATCTCGATCGGTGATTATGTGCTGAGTGGCGGAGAACTTGGCGCTGCGGTCTTGGTAGACGCCATTGGCCGGTTGATACCCGGTGTATTAAATGATGAAACTTCTGCACTTACAGATTCCTTCCAGGATAATTTATTAGCGCCTCCTGTTTATACAAGACCCGAAGAATTCCGCGGCTGGAAAGTGCCGGAAATTTTAATGAGCGGCAACCATAAATTAATTGAAGAGTGGCGGCATGAGCAGGCAGTGAAGCGAACTGCTGAAAGAAGGCCGGACCTGATGGAAGGAGACGTTTAACCCTATCATTTACCCAGTACTACTGTACCGCCACTGTCTGGAATGGGTGTTTTACTGATGCCCTGCTCTGCACAGAATTTTTCCACGGCAACCTTTGCACCTTTATAACCGTCATTATTATAATCGTGTACAAAAATATAACCTCCCTTCATTAGTCTTGGGTAAAAATAATTCAGTCCGCTGTAAATAGGTTCATACAGGTCGGTATCGATGCTTACAAAAATAAATTCTTCTTCCATGCCCTCGGCTGATGCAGGGAAATATCCCTGTTTGATGATACATTTTTCCCGAAAGGGCATTTGTTTTAAAACCCCCTCAACCGAAGTATTGCTGAAATCCTGTTCGCCGGAAGAGAAACTCTTTTGTAATTCGGTTGCTATGTCTGTTTTATCAAATCCTTCAAACGTATCAAACAAGTACAATTTCCGTGAAGGAAAATACTGGTTGATATAGCGTGCGAATTTGCCTTTATACACGCCTAACTCTGCAACCGCACCGGGTCTGTTCTTTTTATTGATCTCCGTTGCCACCAGTTCCAGCGTGGCCAGGCGGATATAGTCCATATAATTCCTGTCTATCTCCCGTTTCCGGTGCAGGTAATTAAGTGAGTGATTGATACGCACATTCCTCTTATTCAATATTCTTCCAAAAAAATAATTGAAGGCTGAAGCTATTTTCATGCAGCAAAAATAGACTTTTTACCTACTCCTTTTTCACCCCAATAACCGGCAACGATCTTTCCCTTATCATCTGGTTGAACTTCGGCACATCTTCTTCCATGATCTTCTTAAGCTTATTCAACTGTACATCTGCCTGCGCAGATAATTCCGCGTAAGCATCTCTTACCTGCTTTGCGGGTGCCACATTACCGCTAACAGCAAAATCATACAACCCGGAGAGCTTATCATCCAGCCTTATCGGGTAATTCAAAACATCCTGGCCGCTCTTAGCTTTTGTCTGGTGCAATGCCTCTTCAATAAATGTCATTTGCTTGTTGATGCTATCTGCCATCTGTTTGATATCCTTCGGTACATCCTTGCCCTGCTTATCAACAAAATCATTCATCTGCTTCCTGAGATCACGGATATTCTTTCCTGCTTTTTGTATCTCCGAGAATTTATCCCGGATGGTAATCAAGAAGTTGAACTGATCTTCATAATCGGCCTGTGAAACGTTATAAACAGGATTGGCTTTAATGATAAAGCTTCCTTCTACCGAATCCTTCTCTGCTTTTATTTTATAAAAATAACGGCCCGGTGCGGCTTTTGGTCCTGGTACATTACCATGCCAGAGAATCAGCCCTTCCACCCTTTCTGCAGGCTGGTAGAACATATTCCATACGAACTGGTTCATGCCTTTATTCACTTCTATCTTTTCTGCTGCTTCTTTCGCTTTGGTGGAAAAAGACCTGATGAGCTTTTTATCCTTATCCAAAATATCAATGCTTACTTTGGCGGAATCGAATACATTCTTCAGGTAATAATTTATCACCGACCCGTTGGGTGGGTTCATCCCTGCGTTCTTTGCATTAAGATTTTGAAAACCCGAAAACAGGTAAGCATCATTTACAGGAAATGCATAGAGATTTTTATTTGTAATGCTGTTGTCTTTTTGTTGCACCATGGTAAGGTCATCCAATACCCAAAAAGACCGGCCCTGTGTAGCTACCACCAGGTCATTCTCTTTTATGGTAAGGTCGGTAATGGGAACCACAGGCAAATTCAGCTGGAATGGTTTCCAGTTAGCGCCGTCATTATAACTGATATACATGCCATACTCGGTTCCGGCATATAAAAGGCCGGGCCTTTTCCTGTCGGCCCTTAAGGTACGGGTGAAATGCATGGCCCCGATGCCATTCGTGATCTTCGTCCAGGTTTTGCCATAATCCTCTGTTTTAAAAAGATATGGTGCAAAATCATCGCTCTTGTATTTTGTACCAACAAAATAAGCTTTGCCTTTTTTAAAAGGATCTGTTTCCACGCAATTCCACATCATCCATTGGCCGGCTTCCTTTGGTGTTACGTTCTCCCAGTTCTTACCGCCGTCCCTGCTTACGTGTATCAACCCATCATCACTGCCTGTCCACAAAAGATCTTTTTCCAAAGCAGATTCGATTCCTGTAAAAACGGTACAATAAACTTCCACACCGGTGTTGTCCTTCGTTATGGGGCCACCACTCGAACGCTGGCGGGTTTTATCATTGGTTGTAAGGTCGCCACCCAATGCGATCCACGAAGCGCCTTCATTCTCTGTAACAAATAAATGATTGCCGCCTGCATATAATCTTTTAGGGTTGTGGGGCGAAAAGAAAATGGGAAAGTTCCATTGGAAACGGTACTTCGCAACATCGGCGCCGCCACCCAGCGGGTCATCGGGCCAAACGCTTACCGCACGGTTCTCTCCTGTTTTATGGTCTAACCGCGACAAATAGCCGCTGTAATTTCCGCCATAAACAATATCAGGATTTAAAGGATCAGCAACTACATACCCGCTTTCAGCGCCTGCAGTTTCCTGCCAGTCGCTTTGCGTTATTTGTCCTCCTGCACTTCTTGAGAGAATCCTTACAGTAGAATTATCCTGCTGCGCTCCCAGTATCCTGTAAGGAAAATGATTGTCTGTGCTAACACGATAGAATTGGGCCGTAGGCTGGTTCTCATAAGTGCTCCAGTTATTCCCGCCGTCAAAACTTATCTGGCCGCCGCCGTCATCAGCAATGATCATCCGGTTGCCGTTCTCCGGGTCTATCCAAAGATCATGATGATCACCGTGCGGTGTATTGATACCGCGAAAGGTCTTTCCGCCATCGGTACTTTTTAAAAAACCAACATTAAGTACATAAACACTGTTCTCCAGTTTAGGATCAACAAACACCTTTGTGTAATACCATGCACGCTGGCGGATATTATTATCGCTGCTTTGCAATGTCCAGCTTTCGCCTGCATCATTACTTACAAATAATCCCCCTGAAGGATTTTCTATCAATGCATAGATCTTCTCCGTGTTGGATGCACTTACAGCAACACCTACGATCCCCCAAAGCCCTTTTGGCAATCCTTTGTTAGCTGAAATATTTTTCCAGGTATCACCCCCATCGATACTTTTCCATAAACCTCCCCCATCGCCGCCACTTTCCAGGCTATATGGCGTACGCTGTATGCGCCATGTACCTGCATATAATACGGAAGGGTTGCCGGGTTCCATCACCAGTTCGCTGCAACCGGTTTGATTATTTACATACAAAACTTTCTTCCATGTTTTTCCCCCATCGGTTGTTTTAAAGATGCCGCGTTCTTCATTTGGCCCGAACAAATGGCCGATCGCAGCTACCCAAACGATATCGGCGTTCTTTGGATGAATGACAATGCGGATGATATGCCTTGTATCTTTCAGCCCCAGGTTTTTCCAGCTCCGTCCTGCGTCATCGCTTCTCCATATTCCAAAACCTTCGCCCACATTTCCCCTTAAGGTATTTTCTCCCTCGCCAACATATAAAATAGTGGGATCACCTGGCGCTACAGAAACGGCACCAATGCTGCCGCCAAAATATTTGTCGCTGATATTTTTCCAGTTGCTTCCACCATCAATAGTCTTCCATACGCCGCCCCCGGTGCTACCAAAATAAAAAGTATTTTTTTGGTCATGATCGCCTGCAACAGCGCCACTCCTGCCACCCCGGTAAGGCCCGATGGAACGATATTTTACTTTACTTAATAAAATGCTGTCTTCATTAACTGTTGCTGCAGCAGTTGTTCTTTTCTGAGAGGACGCTGCTATCGCGACTGAAACCGCCGTAAAAAAAAATATCGATTTTTTCATATCCGTTGTTTAGGTGGAAGTAAAAGTAAAAAAAAATGCCCCTAACAAAGGAGCATTGATAAAAATTAGTTCATTTAATTCTTAAAGAGGCTTTCATCAACAGGTATGTTGGTTGATATCTTGTCGTAAACTACCGTTCCCTGCGAGGTGGCGACAGAATAAGCAAACCAGTAGCCATCTGCATTTTGCCGGTAGTCGCTGAAACTGCTGGACTGTTCCACTTCCTGCCCATTGACGGTTACTTTGCCAGTTGTTTTTACCAGCCTGTTAGTCTTTGTATCAATATAATAATTGCCCGACAATCCATTCTTAAAATTTACTTTCAGCCTGTAAGCTTCCGTACCATCAACCGTTTCTTTACCCACCAGTTCAACAGTAGTTCCTTTTTCCCGGTAATTAAATAATGCGCCCTGCACATCCATTTGGTTTTGGGCTGCTTTAAATTGTTCGGGTTCCATTTCTTCCGGTTCTGTTTTACCTCTTACCGGCCAGAATGCCGAACCTTTGATTTTATTGGCAACCTGGTAATTCGCCATACCCATCACATCAATATCCATACGTATTCCAACCATGTGCAGCCTTGTACTTGTAATAGCAAGATCGGTGCCCTGCACAGCCATGCTTCCTTCCATTTTTATTGTTTTAAGAGAAGCAAGTTTTTCTTTACCTCCCATGGCCGCAACGTATTTATCAACCACATCATCTGCACTTTGCGCATGTGCAAACTGAACCAATATCATGGCAATTACGAACAATCCAAAAATGATCAAATTTCTCATTATATAAAATTTTTAGGCTTGAAAGATAGGATAAAATCCAGCAGATTTATTTTTTTTGCTTTCCGTTTATCCTGTAACTTAAACCTATCGTCTTATTAAATAGCGTGATCAAATGAGCAGCTTTAAAATACAGGGCAATATTGTGGATATTTTAGCCAGGGATATTTTTTTTGGGGAGCTTACGGTCACAGATGGAAAGATCGCCTCGATCGAAAGACTCCCAACCCAAAACAGCGAACCGGAAACTGAAAATTATATCCTTCCCGGTTTTATCGACAGCCACGTTCATATAGAAAGCTCCATGCTCGTACCATCAGAATTTGCAAAGCTGGCCGTAGTACATGGTACCGTGGCTACTATCAGTGATCCGCATGAGATCGCGAATGTATGCGGCATGGCCGGTGTGGAGTTCATGATCGACAATGGAAAGACGGTTCCTTTTAAATTTCATTTTGGCGCACCCAGTTGTGTACCCGCAACCAATTTTGAAACTGCGGGGGCAACATTGAATGCGGCCGATGTAGACAGCTTATTGCAAAAAAAAGAGATAAGCTACCTGAGCGAAATGATGAATTTCCCCGGCGTGTTGCAGGGAGATGAGGAAGTGCTTATAAAGATCGCGGTGGCAAAAAAATATGGCAAGCCTGTTGACGGGCATGCACCGGGCTTAAGAGGAGAAGCTGCAAAAAAGTATATTGATGCCGGCATTTCCACCGACCACGAATGCTTTACCGCGGAAGAAGCCCTCGACAAATTGAATTATGGAATGAAGATCCTCATCAGGGAAGGAAGTGCTGCCAAAAATTTCGAAGCATTGATCGGGCTGATGAATGATCACCATAACATGATGATGTTCTGTAGCGATGACAAACATCCTGATAGCCTTGCGGAAGGGCATATCAACCAGCTTTGCGCAAGGGCTGTTGCCAAAGGCATCGATACCTTTAAAGTATTGCAGGCCGCCTGCATAAATCCTGTTCAGCATTACAAAATGAATGTTGGGTTATTAAAGGCGGGTGATGCGGCAGACCTTACAATTGTAAAAGACCTTGTTGATTTTAAAGTTGTACAAACTTATATCGATGGCGTGCTGGTTGCGGAAGCCGGAAGATCAAAGATCAAAACGGAAAGGTCGGCCTTGATAAATAATTTCAATTGTCATGAAAAAACAACGCACGATCTTAAAATAAAATATAACCACGAAGAACAAATCGCGGTGATAGAAGCATTGGACGGGCAACTGATAACCAATAAAATTTCTGCTGTGCCCGGGATCGTCAATGATGAGATCGTAAGCGATGTTGAAAATGATATTTTAAAAATAGTCGTGGTGAACCGCTATAAAAATGCACCCGTTGCAAAAGCATTCATCAAAAATTTTGGATTAAAGCATGGTGCCATTGCATCATCCGTTGCACACGACAGCCACAATATTGTTGCTGTTGGTACAGATGATGAGAGTTTAATGAGAGCAGTGAACCTGGTTATCCGGGAGGAAGGTGGTGTGAGTGCTGTTTATAATGCGATCGAAAAAGTATTGGGGTTGCCCGTTGCCGGGCTGATGAGCAACGAAGACGGCTATAAAGTTGCGGCAGATTATACTGCCATTGATAAAATGGTTAAAGAAGAAATGGGTTCAACTTTATCGGCACCTTTTATGACACTGTCCTTTATGGCGTTATTGGTAATACCCCATTTAAAACTCAGTGATATGGGATTGTTTAACGGGGACGAGTTCAGGTTTGTGTAAGATCACTTTCCGGGCTTTGCCGCAACAATTTTTAATACCACACTATCTGTTCCCTTTGGTGCGTAATATTTTGTTTTAAAATCTGTGCTGCTGCCTGGTTCAATGGTCTCATAAATGATCTCATGGTCTTTTTCAAGCAGTGTACCTGTTTTACTAAAAAAAGAAAGTTCTACGTCTATATCCTTGAAGCTTGCTACTGTAGCTTTATTAGTAATAGTGCCCCTGATGACGGTCTTACCCCAAAAGTTCTTTTTATCGCTGCCCGCTACACTTAAAAAACGCCTGGGATTTTTCTTTTCAGTTTCTCCCATAGTTTCTTTTGTTTGCTCATATTTGTCCTTCTTCTCACCGTTTTCATCGCTGCTGTTACAGGCTGCAAAGAACAGGCTGAATATCATTAAACCTACCGTTATTTTTTTCATTGGGATCTGTTTTGAAATACAATAAAAATACATTTTTGTGAAAGACTGTGTTAAAAATAACGGAATGCTGTTCTTTTTATTTTAGTTTTGTTTGGTTTTGCCTGATTTTGCCACGGGGCACAGCAACCCAGAAGGTATTTAACAATTGCTCTATGCGGTAAAGCATAACCAATGATCCACTAAACACAAAACACATAACATGGTAATCAATCTCAGTGACGAACATTCTTTGGTAAGCAATTGGGTGAGTGAATTAAGGGATGCCGGGGTACAGAATGACCGTATGCGGTTCAGGCGTAACCTTGAGCGTATTGCCGAAGTAACGGGATACGAGATCAGTAAGAAGATGCCATGGGAGGAAACAGAGATCACTACACCATTGGGTTTAAGCAACAGCAAAGTATTGACAGAACAGCCGGTACTGGCAACTATTCTACGTGCCGGTCTTGCCATGCACAATGGTTTGCTTAATTATTTTGATAAAGCTGATAATGCATTTATAAGCGCTTACCGTAAGCATAACCAGGATGGCAGTTTTGATATCAGGCTCGAATACATGAGTTGCCCTGATATAGAGAACAGGATCGTTATCATCAGTGACCCCATGATAGCCACAGGTTCTTCGCTGGTAAAATCAATAGAGTTTTTAAAAGAAGAGGGTACCATTAAAGAACTGCATATCGTTTGTGCCATTGCCTGTACCGTGGGAATCGAATATGTTTTAA
This sequence comes from Ferruginibacter sp., assembly GCA_035318685.1. GTDB lineage: Bacteria > Bacteroidota > Bacteroidia > Chitinophagales > Chitinophagaceae > Ferruginibacter. The sequence continues at coordinate 2,250 of DATHEH010000365.1, read as the reverse complement.
GGGCACATCCCAAAGCCACTATCTGGTGTGGGGATATAGATGATGAGATAACCGCCAAAGGTTATATCGTACCTGGCCTTGGTGATGCCGGCGACCTTGCTTTTGGGGCGAAATTACAGAACTAAGCCTTTCTTTTTTTTAAAAACGGACCCAATGTCATTCGTTCCTCACCCGTATGCATCCCCGATGCTAATAGTAAGGAATCCAACAAGTTGAGTAACAACAAAACAGAAACCCAAAACTTCAAATTTTTCTGTGCAGCATTTTGCTGTAAATCCTTATCTTTAAGGTTCTGAATAGTCAATGAAAATGAGAAAATTATTAGTTTTTATCGGTGCCCTTTTATTTGCATTAACGGTGAAAGCCCAGGATCCGCATTTTTCCCAATTTTTTGCTTCGCCCCTTACCTTGAATCCTGCCTTTACAGGTAAGTTCAGTGGATCATGGCGTTTGGCTGCCAATCACCGTGATCAATGGCCATCCATTCCCAAAGCATATGTAACCACCAGTGCTTCTTTGGACTTTGGGATCTTAAAAAGGGGAATACCCGAAACCGATGTTTTTGGCATAGGTATCTCAGGCGTGAGCGATGCCAGCGCCAACAGCGCTTTGAAATTGAATTACGGATCCCTGTCCATGTCTTATCATAAGGCTTTGGACGAAAACGGTTACAGTACTATTGGTGCAGGTTTCCAGGCCACCTATTCCAGCCTCACCCTGGATGTAAGTAAATTATATTTTGAAAACCAGTTAAGGCAAAATGGATTTGATCAAAGTATTCCATCCGGGGAAATATTTGACAAGGGCACAAATCAATCCTATTTGGATATAAATGCCGGTCTTTTATATTCGGGGTCTACTAACGGGGAAAATAATTTTTACCTGGGGGCTTCAATGTATCATATTAACCGGCCAAAAGTTAATTTCAGTACCTATTCCATTCACCCTGTTACAGGTGTAAGAACTGATCATCCTACCTGGTATTTAAGCGGGCGTATTTCAATACATGGCGGAGGTTCTTTCCCGCTGTCTGAACAACTTACTGTGCATACTTCTTTAATTCACCAGATGCAGAACAAGGCCAGTGAAACAACAGTAGGGGCAGCGTTAGCAGCTAATTTGAACGGAGACTCAGATAATCCGAGCAGTGTTTACCTGGGAAGCTGGGTCCGTTTTAATGATGCGATCATTCCTTACATTGGGATAGAGATAGGTGGCTTAAGAATTGGAGGAAGCTATGATTTCAATATCTCCAATTTAAAAGCTGCCACAGGTTCCAGAGGCGGATCAGAATTTTCAATAATCTATATTAAACGACCTGCAGAATATAAAGGCATTCCTTGTCCTAAGTTTTAATATTGAACCCTTGATTGAAGACCAAAACGTATTCCAAAAATTTGGTTTTGGAATTTTATAAATAACTGTATCAACATATATAACCATACCTGCCTTATTAAAACTAATAGCACAGAATATTGGTATTATTAAACCAGTTTTATGCACCAAGCCTTTATATAAATACTTTTTATTAAAAATTAAATTAAACATGAAAAAAGTTTTACTACTTACATTGTTATTTGCCATGTTTGCAACCTTAGGGTTTTCACAAACAGACAGATCATGGTCTTCACGCGCCAGCGCCAGTGGAGTTACCCCGCACAAAGCAGTTGCAAGACTGTCTTTCCCTTCAGCATTCAAGTTATTTGACCTGGATATTGCTCCTTTAAGACAGCAATTGTTCTCGGTTGTTGACAAACCAGCGGGCCAGTCAACGATCATTTCCTTACCAAATGCTGAAGGTAACATGGAACAGTTCCAGGTATTTGAAGCACCCAATTTTGAGCCTGCTTTACAGGCCAGATTTCCTGAGATCAGGGCTTTTTCCGGTAAGGGTATCACCGACAGGGCGGCAACCTTAAAGCTAAGTATCTCTCCACAGGGAATACAAACCATGGTATTCAGGGCAGGTACAGCAAATGAGTACATTGAGCCGTATTCACAGGACAGTAAAGTTTATGCAGTGTTCAAATCTCAACGTAAGACCGGACAATTGCAGTGGACATGTTCTACTCCTGAGAAACAATTGGCCACTGACCTGAATGCAAAAGTTTATAATTCAAATACCCCTACCAGCTCAACCGGTGAATTGAAGACAATGCGTTTAGCTCAATCCTGCAATGGTGAATATTCAAACTGGTTTGGTGCTTTCAATGCCGGCCAGGTTGCGTTGGTATTAGCCGGTTTTAATGC